>NZ_JAWLCN010000002.1:600000-837979 GCF_041687135.1 Vulgatibacter sp.
GACGTCGGCGCCGAGGGTGTCGCGCAGGCCATTGGCGAAGGAGTCGTCCAGCGGAAAGCCGACTGCCACCGCGCCCACCGGCGCGCCGCCTGCACCGACGGGTGCTGCAGCGAGGCGGTAGACCGCGTCGCCGAGGGAGGTGACCACGCTGCCGCGGCTGCCGCCGAGGGCCTCCTTGACCAGCGGGACCCCAGCCTCCGCGGCGAATTCGTTGCCCGTGCCCTGCCGGAAGACGGCGGCGCCGGTCCCCGTGGCGACGGCGACGAGGTGGCGGACCTCGTGCTCGCCGCGCTTCTCGGCGGTAGCGTCCGCAGCACCGATGACCCGGTCGAGCAGGGTCTGATCCGGCTTGCCGTTCTGGCGGGCCGCGGTGGCGAGGGCCTCGGCCACCGCCTCGTCCGCAGCCACGTCGGCGGCGAGGGCCAGCCCCCGCTCCGAGGTCGCCTGCAGCGCGCCGGGAACGGCCTTCGCCGCACGTGCGAGCTGGCCGTCGAGCTGGTTGTGGACCGCCCGCACCGCATCGGGAGCGGTGAGCGAGAGGTTCACGCCGCCGATGGCGACTGCCACCAGGGTCAGCGCGAGGATGAGCAGACGGGAGGACATTGCGGCACCTCTCGGCCCCGCGAAACCCGGCAGGAAGGCACGGTCGTGGGGCGATGGAAGGGCACGGTTATAGCCGTGCACCCGGGGTGCGTCAAACAACCGTCCAACGAAAAAGCGCCAGAGAGAACGGTGGGTTCGCCGCCCTCCGGACGGGTGGACGCCCGCCCCCTCGCTCTAGCGGACGAGGCGGGCCGCCGCCGTCTCGAGGCGCTCGAGTTCGCCCGCCCCGATCACCTCGGCGACCCGCCCCTGCTGGTCCGCGAGGATCACCTGGGAGCGCGGCTCGAGGTCGAGGGATTCGCGGAGCGCCTCACCCTGCGGGTCGCGGAAGGTGCGCAGGGGCAGCCGGTCGAGGTCGAGGGTGGCGTCGGTGGTGAGCCCCACCACCGCGATCCGATCGGCCAGGCGGGCGGCGGTCTTCTCGCAGGCGCGGAGGACCTGGTCGGCCTCGGGGACGAGGGTGCCAGCGCCGGGTGGCTCCGCGGCCTCCGCGCCGCCGCCCCCGCCGGCCCCGGTCGCCGGCGCGCCGCCACCGCTCCCCAGCACGCAGACCGCGGTAACCCTGCCGGTGACGCCCTGCAGCCGGATCGGCGTACCCCGCCCCTCCACCTCGAGATCGAGGGGCCTGCCGATGGCGGAAACCTCCCCCACGAGCCGGGGCGGATCCGGGGGCTCGACGATCTCGGGCTGCGCGCAGGCGGCGGCGACGAGGAGGGCTGCGAGGGAGAGGCGGCGCATCGAGGCTCCGATCGGGACGGAAGAGGAGGAGACTAACCACCTGGCCGCCCGCTTCCCACCCCCGGATGGCCCCTTGCGGTAGGATGCGCGGCACCGATGTCCACCGCCCGCCTCCTCCTCCCCCTGCTCCTCCTCGTCGCAGCTGCTGCAGCCTGCGGCGGGGACGGCGCACGCGCCGGCGCCGGCGGCGGCGGTGGTGGCGGCGGGACCGGGGAGCCCGGGTGGCCGCTGCGCTTCGGCGGCCCCCTCGCCAACGCCGGGGCCGATCGCCGGACCCTCGCCGGCATGCCGGTGCGCCTCGACGGCCGCGCCAGCCAGGCCGGCGAGGAGGGGCTGCCGATCACCTTCCGCTGGACCCAGGAGGCCGGGCCCCGGGTGGTCCTCGACGATCCCACCGCTGCGGAGCCCTGGTTCGTGGCCCCGCCGATCCGGCCCCGGCAGGGAACGCGGCTCGTCTTTCTCCTCACCGTGGACGACGGGAGCCGGACCGCCAGGGACCGGGTGGTGGTCGAGCTGGTGGACCGGCCCGAGCAGCTCCTTCCGGCGCCGGTTGCAGTGGCTGGCGCCGATCTCGTGGTCCGGCCCGGTGGCCGCGTCGACCTCGGCGCGCCGCGGACCTTCGATCCCGCCTGCCTCGACGAGGGCGGCGTCGACGGCTGCGAGCAGCAGGCGCTTCCCTTCGCCTTCACCCAGGTCGAGGGCCCGCCCGTGGCCCTCGAGGGCACCGCCTTCGAGGCCCCCGGCTACGAGGCTCTGCTCACCTTCCGCCTGGACGCGCACCGGCGCGGTCCCGAACCGGATCCGGCCGCCTGCGCGGCCTTCGGCCCGTTGGAGAGCGAGGCCTTCTGCACCGCGCCGGATTTCGTCCGGGTCCTCGTCCATCCGGAAGGCAGGCGCCTCGACTCCGCCCCGCGGGCGGGGCTGACCGAGCCGGCCTTCCCGGCGCAGCAGGGCGGCCTCTTCCGCGTGACCGACGGCGGCAGGGTGCTCGTCCGCGGCGAGACCTCCGATCAGGAGAACGACCGCATCGACGCCAGGGGCTTCCGCCCGCTCCTCGACGGCGCACCTGCGGGACGGCTCGACCGGGACACCCAGGTGATCGCCCTCGCAGCGGGCATGCGGGAGCAGACGGCGGGGCTGGTGGAGGGTGGCTGGCCCCGGACGGTGGCGGTCGCCTTCGAAACCCGGGCGGCGCGGCTCTGGTCGGCGCCTGCGGTGGCGCTGCTGCGGTGGGAGCCGCCGGCATCGTCGGCGCTGCCGGTGGCCCATGCTGGCGACCCCTGCCCCTCGGGCCAGGTCTGCCTGCCCTTCGTCGGCGGCGACACGGTGGTGCTCGACGGCAGCGCCTCGAGCGACGCGGACACGGCGGGAGGCGATCTCGTCTTCTGCTGGTACCAGACCTTCGGCCCGCAGGTGACGTTCGTCGAAGGGTCCAGCTGCCAGCAGGGCGTGCCGACGCGGCGCTTCGTCGCGCCCGAGGCGCCCGCCGGCGGCGCGCCCCTCGAACTCGCCTTCCTCCTCACCGTGGACGACGGCGGGCCCCTGCTCGGCCTGCCCGACACCACCGTGATCCAGGTGCGGCCCAACGACAACCAGCCGCCGGAGGTGGTGTTGATCGCGCCCGAGGCGGTGGACGAGCAGAGCATCGTCCGCCTCGACGCCTCGGGCTCCTTCGATCCGGAGGGCCGCGCCCTCACCTTCGACTGGCGGCAGCTCCCTGCGGCAGGGACGCTGCCCGTGGAGCTGCGGGAGCCGGAGCGCTGCGCGGAGGGGCCCGCAGGCGGCGAGGCCTGCGTCGAATTCGACGCGCCGTCGGTGACCCGCGACACGCCGCTGCGCTTCCAGCTCACGGTGGCGGACGACGCAGCCGTCGCCGCCACGCGGATCGTCACGGTGCTGGTCCGCAACAGCAACAACGATCCCCCTGCGGTGGACGCCGGCCGCGATCGCGCCGTGCGCCCCGGCACCGAGGTCGCGATCACCGGCGAAGCCGACGATCCCAACCCCGGCGAGAACGCGGGACTCCGCTGGCGCTGGACCGTGCTCGAGGGGGACGTGGAGCTCGCCGGCGCCGACGGGCCGGAGGTGCGCTTCACCACCCCCGAAACAGAAAGCGATCTCGACCTCGTCCTCGAGCTCACCGTCGAGGACGAGGGGGGCGCTGCAGCGAGCGATCGGATCACCGTCTCGGTCCTCGCCGCAGGCCCCTGGCTCTCCCCCGCCGGCGACGACGAGGCCCACGGCTCCACCGCGGCGCCAGTCGCCACCCTCGACCGGGCCCTCGCCATCGCGGCGGAGGCGGGCTTCGGCGCGATCCACCTCGACGCCGGGACGTGGGTCGTGGCGGACGCGGAGCTCTCCCTCGCCGGCGTCCGTCTCCGCGGCGGTTACGACGCTGCCGCGGGCTGGTCGCGGACCGGCACCGCGGAGTCGCGCCTCGTCGTCCCGGGTGGCCTGCACCTCGGCGAGAACGCCGGCCTCGAGCAGCTCGCCGTCGCTGCGCCGCAGCAGGGCACCGCGGCGCAGGTGCTGCGGGTGGACGGCGCCGTCGAGCTCGTCGCGGTCGAGGTCGACGGCAGCGCGCTCGGCGCTGCAGGGGCAGCGGCGATCCGGCTGCAGGGCGGCGTCCTCCTCGCCACCGGCGGAACGATCCGCGGTCCCGCCTCCGCCACCGAAGGCAGCGGCCTCCACTGCGAAGCCGCCGCGCGGATCGAGCTGCGCTCCGCCTCGGTGGACGGCGGCGGCAGCGGGCGCAGCACCGGCGTCCTCCTCGGGGCGGGCTGCGGCGGCCTCGTGCAGGAGAGCTGGATCGTCGGCGGCCAGGGTGGCGAGGAGGCGGTGGGCCTCGATTTCCGTGGCGGCGCCGAGCTGCTGCTCGAGCGATCCACCCTCGAGGGCGGCGCCGCAGCAAGCGTCACCGGCGCTCGGCTCCGCACCGGCACGCTCGAGGACACCATCCTCCTCGGCGGCGAGGGCGTGGAGCGGATCGGCCTCGAGGTCCCCGCGTCGCTCGGCTGCTCCGGCCAACCCTGCGTCGTCGCCAGCGGCGGGCGGATCACCGGCGGCACCGGCAGCGCGAGCGGCAGCGCCGTCGGCGTGCGGGCCCTCGCAGCGCTGGAGCTGGACGGCGTCGAGCGGATCACCGGCAGCGAAGGCGACGTGCAGACCGCCACCGGCGTGCAGCTGCTCGCAGGCGGGACCTTGCGTTCCATCGGTGTGCTGCGGGCCGTCGTCGGCGGGAGCGCCGCCAGCGCCACCGGCCTCCTCGCAGCCGGGACGACCTTCGTCGAGGACGCAGGCGATTGGGCAGCAGGCAGCAGCAGCGGCGACGCGATCTGCGTCGACGTCCGCGGCACCACCACGGTCGCCGGGGCCACCGCCCTCGTCGGCAGCGCTTCGGGTGCAGGAGACGCCCTGGCGATCCGGGTGGGGCCCGGCGCTTCGCTCTCCATCGACGGGGCGCTGCGGATCGAGGGCGGCGGCGCCACGGGGAGCAGCACCGGCATCGACGTCCAGGCGGACGTGAGCGGCACCGGCACGCTGCAGCTCGCGAACGCCGTGGTCCTCGCCAGCAGCGCCCCCACCAGCACCGCGTTGCGGAGCGAGGGCGACGTGGTGCTCCACTCCGCGCTGCTGCGCGTTCGCCCTGGCGTCGCCGCCAGCGCGAGCGCCCTGCACCTCGAAGGCGGCACCGCCTCGCTGCGCAACCTGATCCTCGACGCGGGCGGCGGCGGAGCGGACCGGGCCCACCTCCGGGTCACGGCAGGGAACCTGCCCTCGATCCTGGAGCGGGTGCTCTTCGCCAGCGACGTGGGCTGTGGCGGCGGCGCTGCCTACGTGCGCACCGCCGGTGGTTCCGCTGCCTGCACGCTCGCGGCGATCGCCTCTCTCGATGCGAGCTGGGAGCCGCTCGTCGGCGACCCGCTCTTCGAGGACGCCGCTGCAGACGACTACCGGCTGCGCAGCGCCAGCCCCGGCGTCGATGCGGGCACCAGCACCGCCGCACCCCAGGCCGACGTGCGCGGCCATCTGCGGGGCGGCGACGGCAACGGCGACGGCGTCGGCGGCTGGGATCTCGGCCCGTTCGAACGCTGATCGACCGGGGCGCGCCTCAGATGCGGGCGCCGACCCGGTTCCTGCCGCGCTGCTTGGCGTCGTAGAGCTGGCGATCGGCCTCCGCCACCAGCGCGGCGGGGCTGGAGAAATTGCCCGCCTCCAGCGTCGCCACGCCGACGGAGATGGTCACCGGGAGGCTGCCGCCCTCGTGGCTGAACGGCGCGCCGGCCACCAGCCGGCGCACGCGCTCGGCGGCGAGCGCCGCCTTCTCCGCTGGCGATTCGCGCATGATGATCGCGAATTCCTCACCGCCGTACCGGCAGAAGATGTCCTCGGTCCGCAGCGTGTCGCCGATCCGGTGCGCGAGCTCCTGCAGCACCGCGTCGCCCACCGGGTGGCCCAGCGTGTCGTTGATCTGCTTGAAATGATCGAGATCGAAGATCAGCAGCGAGAGCGGCAGGCGGTGGCGCAGCGAATAGCTGAACTCCTGCTGCAGCCGGTCGAGGAAGAAGCGCTTGTTGTAGATCCGGGTGAGCCCGTCGCGGGTGGCGGAGTCGTAGAGCTGCTGCTGGAACTGCTCCTCGAGGGCGTCCTGGTAGCTGAACTTGAGGATGGTCGTGGAGCCGATCTGGAATTTGTCGCCATCCCGGAGGTCGCGGTTCTCGATCCGCCCGCCGTTGAACCAGGTGCCGTTGGTGGAGTGCATGTCCACCAGGCGCAGGCCCCCTTCGTCGGTCCGCTCGATCCGCGCGTGGCGCCGCGAGACGCCGTCGTCGTCGAGGAAGACCTGCGCGTCGGGGCTGCGACCGATGACCATCTCCTCGCCGGCGAGCTTGTACATCTTCCCGATCGCCTTACCGGCGATCACGATGAGATAAGCGTTCTCCGTCCGCTGGCGGGTGCGGATGTCGTCGAGCCGGAAGACGAGGGTCTTGTCCTGTTCCATGGGTCCCGCGATTGTATCGAGCATGTGCCTGATGCTTTCAAGCCTATGGACGTGGGATGGGAGCGCGCCGCACATGGGCGCCATCGCCCTGGCGGCTCTCCTCGTTTCCCTGCCGTTGGGCTGCGCCCACGGCCCCTCGGCGGATCCCGGCGACGAGCCGGTGATCCACCAGCGGATCGCGTTGCAGGACGACGGCCTCGTGGAGATCGAGCTCCTCGACGCGGAAGGCGCGCCGCCGCGGCTCGGCGTGCGGCGCCTCGGGCGCTGCGGCCCGGCGGAGGCGGAAGGCGTCGATCCCGCTACGGCCCGCGAGGTCGCAGCGGCAGTGCGGAAGGGCACGCCCCTCGAGGCGGCGCTGCCCGGGGCGCTCGCTGGCGAGGCGCCGCCGTGGAGACCCACCCTCCTCGTCGGCGCCTACCGACTCGAGACGCGCACCGCCGCGGATCGCTACGGCAGCCACCTGCAGGTGGTGCTGGTGGGCAAAGGCGACGATGCGGTCGAGGTGGCGCGGACCGGCGAGGGCGTCGAGGTGATGCTGGCCCCTGCGGGCGAAGGGGCGGCGCTGCTTGGGATAGAGGGCCCCGGCACGCGCCGCGACGTGCGCGTGATCGACGTGGAGGCAGCGGCACGCAGGCTCCACGTCGAGCGCGGGGAGAGGCTCCTCGCCGCGGGAAGGCACGAGGCGGCGCGAGCGGAGATCGCGGCGGCGTCGCAGCTCGCGCCCTGCGGGCCGGATGGCGCGCTCCCCTGGCTCGAGAGCCGTGTGCTCGCGGCGCAGGGCGCTCCCGCTGCTGCGATCCTCGATGCCCTCGAGGAGGCGATCGCAGCGGATCCGACCCTCTACCGGATGTACGCCCGCACCGCGCCGGAGCTCGCCCCGCTGCGCGACGAGCCGCGCTTCGTCGAGCTCACCAGGCCGCGGCCCCTGTCGCGCTGATCATGTGCCGGGGGTGCGCTCGCCGGCGACGTTGCTCTCGAGGATGCGGCGGACGCCTGCGGCACTGCGTCCATAGGCGAGGGCGTGCATCATCTTGACCACCGCGGTCTCGGGGGTCATGTCACCTGCGCCCACGGCGCCGAGGGCGAGGGCCGCGGCGCCCGATTCGTACATGGGCAGGGCGACGGCGTTGCGCGGGACCTGCGATCCGACCAGCACCGGGATGCCGCGCTCGTGGGCGCGCTCGAAGAGCGGCAGGAGCGAGTGGGGACCGACCTGCGCGAAGTTGCCGGCGCCGAAGGCGAAGAGCACGAGGCCCCGGACCTCGCCGCTCTCGAGCCAGGCGAGGTGCGGCGCGGGATCCATGCCGGGGAAGGCGAAGATGGTGTGGACCCGGCTCTCGAGCCGGTCCATCAGCTTGAGGGGCCCTGCGCGCCTGCGGTGCGGCGCGATGGTCACCTCCACCCCGAGCCCACCGAGCGGCGGCAGGTTGGGCGAGTCGAAGGCGTCGTACTCGGCGATGCTCACCTTGCGGGCGCGGTTTCCGCGGAAGAGGCGCGAGTCGAAGCAGATCACCACCTCGGGGAGCTCCGCCCCCCGGGCCGCCGCCGTCACCGCGTCGATGAGGTTGAGCCGCGCGTCGGTGCGGATCTCGCCGAGCGGCCGCTGCGATCCGGTGAGCACCACCGGCTTGTCCAGGCCTCGCAGCATCAGCGAGAGCGCCGAGGCGGTGTAGGCCATGGTGTCGGTGCCGTGGGTGACGACGATGCCCTCGTATTTCGGGAGCCGCTCGTGGATCCGCCGCGCGAGCCCCTGCCACAGATCGGGGCTCATGTCGGAGGAGTCGACGTTCGCGAAGATCTCGAGATCGAGCCGCGCGATCCGCCAGAGCTCGGGGACCCGTTCGCGGATCTGCTCGGCGAAATCGGAGGGGCGCAGGGGACCGGGGCGGCCCACCATGCCGAGGGTGCCGCCGGTGTGGAGGAGGAGAACCTTGGGAAGGGCCACGAGAGCCTACGGCTTTTCTGCGAGGACCACCATGCGCGAGGCGCGGGCGTTGAACGGCGTGCGCTCCAGGGAGCCGTACACCGCCAGCACCCGCAGCCCGGACCGCTTCAGCAGCGCGCGGATCTCCGGCTCCGAATAGGCGCGGTGGTCGAACGGATACCGCCGCTCGCGCCCTTCGGTGAGGAGGATCCGGTTGCCGAGGAAGCGCCGGGCGTCCGCGTCGTAGGCGAACTCGTCGAGAAGGTAGCCGCCGGGGCGCTCGGTCCAGGTGCGGGTTCCGTGCGCCTTCTCCAGCAGCTCCCGGTTGTTGAGGTCGAGGAGCAGGCGGCCGCCGGGAAGCAGCGACGCCGCCATCCCCTTGGCCACCGCCTCGTTCTCCCCGTCGGAGAAATAGCCGAACGAGGTGAAGAGGGAGAGCACCGCGTCGTAGCGCTGCGCGCCGGGAAGCGGCAGGGTCCGCATGTCGCCGAGGCGGAGCTCGAGCGCCACGCCGGCCTCGTCGCGGGCGGCAGCGGCTGCGCCGAGGAGCGCGGCGGAGCGATCGAGGGCGGTCACGGCGCAGCCGCGCCTGGCGAGGGCGATCGCGTGGCGGCCGGTGCCGCAGCCCACGTCGAGGACCCTCGCGCCCGGACGCATCGCCAGCGCGGCGACGATCGCCTTCGCCTCGGCGTCGCCGGAGGCTGCATCCTTGTCGGGATAGAGGAGGCCGTAGTCCGCGCCGAAGTAGGACTCGAACCAGGGCGTGCCGTCGGCGCCGCAGAGCGGATAGGCGACCCGGGAGCGCTCGGCCTCCGCCACCCGCACCGCCGTGTTCTCCTGCGAGGGAGCCTGGGAAGGAGCCGAGACCACCGCCGTCACCGCCTTGCGCTCTGCTTCGGGCATCGCTTCCACCTCGTGAAGAACGCGGGATTCAGGCCGGAATTAGCAGGCGGATGCAACCTTTACAATCTTGACAAGCGTCCGCTAGGATGCCCGCCGACCATCCCGCCAGGGGCGAGACAGCACGTACGAGGCCGCTCCGCTGGCGGCCCCGAAGGGATACAAACGATCTCATGCGCCTGAAGTCCTTCTCGATCGCCCTCCTCGCCGCGCTCTGCGTCTCCGCCTGCATGCGGGAAGACGGCAACGCGGCCCCCCGCGCCGACGAAGCCGAGCAGCCCGCAGCAGCTCCCCCTGCCGGTGCCCCTGCAGCAGGCGGCACCATGAGCCTCGAGCAGGCACAGCAGGCACTCCCGGGCTTTCCGGTGGAGAACCTGCCGCCCTACCTGCGGCAGACCCTGGTCCAGGTGGCGCAGGACGAGTTCGTCTACGACGGATCGCCCTACACGCTCGCGGGCTGCCTCAAGGAGGACAAGCCCTGCAAGCGCCACGCGATGCGCGGGCTCACCGTGCTCGCGAACGCCCTCGCCGGTGGCGCCAGCGCCACCGAGGCCCTCACCGCCTACGGGCGCTACTACAACTCCTTCGACCAGAAGAACCGCAAGTCGATCGAGCTCGTGGACGCGCCCTGCCTCGGCCCTGCCGACGCGAAGGTGACCCTGGTCGAGTACGCCGACTACGAGTGCCCGCACTGCGCCGCGGCGGCTCCCCTGCTGCACCAGGTCGCGGAGCAGCATCCCGACGTGCGCCTCTGCTTCCAGCACTTCCCCCTGCCCACCCACGACAACGCCTTCAGCGCGTCGCAGGCAGCGGTCTACGCCCAACGCCAGGGCAAGTTCTGGGAGCTGCACGAGCTGATCTTCAAGAACCAGCAGCGCCTCTCGCCCCAGGTGATCAAGGACCTGGTCCAGCAGGTGGGCCTCGATCCGCAGGGTCTCGTCCAGGCCGTGCAGAAGGACGAGCTCGCCCCGGTGGTCGAGAAGCAGCGCGACCAGGGCAGGAAGCTGGGCGTGATGGGCACCCCCACCGTCTTCGTGAACGGCAGGCAGTACGCGCTCCCCTTGAGTCCGGAGCTGCTTCGCTTCACCATCGAGGACGAGCTCGAATGGCAGTCCCACGGCGGCAAGTGGGCCAACGAATGATTCAGCCGGGCCCGAGCGGCCCGAAGCGAGGTCGACACGTGCGTTCTCTCCTTCCGCGCGGGACCCTTCTCGTCGGTGCGGTGCTGCTCGGCACGCTGCTCGTCGCGGGTACCGCACAGGCGCGCCGCCCGGTGGTGGCGCCGGGCCAGCAGACTCCGACCAAGCCCCCGCCGCCGCCTCCGGTGGCCCCCGCCCCCGCGGACGGCACCGAGGCCCCCGCCGCAGCGCCCGAAGGCACGGCGGCGAAGCCCGTGACCGGCGAGCCGGAGAAGCCGAAGGAGCCTCCGAAGCCCATCGATTTCAAGGACGCGGGCCAGCTCGCCGCCCCTGCTGCAGCGCCCGTCGAGGAGAAGCCGATCGGGCCGCACAAGGAGCTGCGCCACACCAAGCGCGTGGGCGACTACGTCTACGTGCTCTCGGTCCGCCCCGGCGAGCCGAAGGCCGGCGATCCGGTGGAGCTCTTCTTCCGCATCAACGAGATGCTCCCGATCCCCGACCCCGCGTACGGCGATCGCAAGCCCCTCGAGGGCGGCAAGCTCAAGGTCCGCGTGGCCGGCGGCGGCCTCGACCGCACCTACCAGATCCACGAGCTCGGGGACGCGGGCACGTACGGCGCCCACTTCACCGCCGGCACCAGCGGCCTCTACGAGCTCGAGGTGGAACGCACCGACGGCCGCCGCGCCCAGAAGGTCGAGTTCGCCCTCGGCGTCGGCGTCGCCACCCCGGGCCTCGCCGAGACCACCGAGCAGGAGAAGCGCCGCCGCACCCGCAACGGGATCACCGAGGGCACGGAGATGGTCGGCGTCGCCGGTCCCGACGAGAGCGACATCGCCGGCGTGATGAACGAGCTCGGCCGCAAGTGGATGGAGCTCGAGCGCCACGCGGGCACCCCCGCTGCTGCGGCCGCAGCAGCAGAGGTGAAGGAGCAGGCCGCGAAGATCGCCGGCAAGATGCCGAAGATCGGCGGTGGCTTCGGCGAGGAGTTCGACCGCCTCGCCGCCTCGCTGGTGGACCGCGCCGCTGGCCTCGAGACCCAGGCCGCCGACCGCACCGCCGTGCTCGCATCGATGCTGCAGGTGCAGGATCAGGTCTGCATGCGCTGCCACGCGAAGTACCGCCTGCAGTTCGCCGACGAGGTGTCGACCTGGCCCGACTTCGGCGTGAAGCAGAACCTGCAGCCGCCCGCGGCGCCGACCAGCAGCACCGGCGCCCGTACCCGCACCCCCTTCCGCGCCAAGTGATCCGGAGAACGACCATGCGCAAGATGCTCGCAAGCTTCGCACCGATGGCCGCTCTCCTGCTCGCGCCCGCCGCCGCGTCCGCCGACGCGCCGGTTCGCGGCGACACCGAGCGGGGGGGCCGGCTCTTCCGGATGGAATGCGCCTCCTGCCACGGCGCCGATGGCGGCGGCTCGACCTATTGGCAGCAGGCCAGCCAGGGCAAGAACCTCGGCAACCTGCCCGACCTCCGGGACAGCGCCTTCCTCGCCCAGCGCTCCGACGGCGACCTCCGCAAGGCGATCCGCAAGGGCATGGGCCGCAACGGCTGGATCCCGGGGCACAGCTTCGCCTCGGCCCTCTCGACCCTCGAGACCTGGGACATCGTCCAGTGGCTCCGGGACGGCAGCCTCACCGTGACCCAGTTCTTCCCCGACGCGGCGAAGTTCACCGCGAAGGATTTCCAGATCGACCAGTGGGGCGCCGAGCGTCTCGCCGAGAACCTCAACCTCAAGCTCAGCCAGAAGGAGCTCGAGGTGGTGGTCCTCACCGTCTACAAGGGCCAGCGCGACGACGACGACGTGCGGCTGGTTCCCTGGAAGCCGGTGGAGCTCGACCTGCTCAAGGCCGCCGATCGGCTCGGCTACCTCTCCTTCCAGATGATGGACGTCCCCGGCGGCGAGCGGATCCGCGTGGGCCTCGGCATCGGCACCGACGGCAAGCTCCAGCGCGTGGTGGTCACCCACCCCGACGCGAAGAAGAAGGCCGAGTACGAGAAGGCGCTCTCCGCCTTCGTGGGCCAGGGGCAGAAGGGCGCCAGCGTCTACAAGGCCCCCCGCGGCCTCAAGAACGGCGACGCGTGGGCGAAGGCGCTCACCCGCGCTGCGGCGATCTCTGCAGAAGGCATCACGATGTACGAGAAGTCGGAGCGCTCGCGCACCGCCTTCGATCGCTAGAAGGACGACGGGCGTGAGCGGCTCGCTCCTCGTGGAGAACGACGGCGGGATCTCCGTCGACGAAGGGGCGAGCCTCCAGCTCGCCGACCACCCGGGGCGATTCGCCCTCGCCCGCACAGCGCCCGATCTGCTCCTCGCGATCCGACAGCCAGACGTCGGATCGCAGCAGCCGATCGGGCGCGTCGCTTTCTCCGGCGACCTCGACGGCGTCCCCTTCTCCGACGTGGTGATGCTCCTGGCCCAGGGGCGCCGCAGCGGGCTCTTCCACGTGATCACCGGCGCGGTGGAGCGGACACTGGTCTTCGCCGCGGGCGATCTCGTCGCCGCCTCCTCCACCCAGGCCGGCGAGCGGCTCGGCGAGGTGGCGCTGCGGCTGGGGCTGCTCGAGCGGGCCGATCTGGCCCGGCTCCTCTCCAGCCCCGCTGCCGGCAGGCGGGTCGGGCAGCGGCTGGTGGAGCGGGGCCTGCTCGATCGCGAGCGCCTCGAGCAGGCGGTGCAGGCGCAGATCGCGCTGGTCTTCGAGGCGATCCTCCTCCGGCCGGTGGGCAGCTTCTTCTTCCGCGACCACCCGGTGCCCCCGCAGAACGGCGAGACCGCCGTGGCGGCGCAGGGGCTCCTGCTCGACGGGCTGCGGCGCCTCGACGAACTGGCCCACTACCGGACCCGCATCCCCTCCCCGCAGGCCCCGGTGCGGCGCACCGGTGCGGCAGTGGATCCTCCCGACGAGGCGGCGCTGCAGATCGTCGCCGGGCTCGAGACCGGCGAGGCGACGGCAGCCGAGCTCGCGGAGCGGCTCCGCCTTCCCGAGGTGGAGGTGATGCGCACGCTCTTCCACCTCGCCGAGGCGGGAGCGGTGGAGGTCCGCGAGGATCGGGCGGCCCGGCCCCTGGCGGACCTCGGGGCCGATCCCGTGCCGCTGCGCGATCTGCTCCGCTCCTTCAACCGGATCTTCTGCGAGGTCTTCACCGAGGTGGCGCTCGCAGGCGTCCTGTCCTCCTTCGTGGTGGAGGCGCAGACCGTGCTCGCCTCGGGAAGCGATCCGCTCTTCGCCGGCCTCGCTTTCGATCTGGACGGATCGCTTCCGTTGGGCGAGATCCTGCAGCGTCTGCCGGAGGCGGCGCAGGCCAGCGGCAAGGGGCCGCGCACGGTGCTGCTCGAGTCGCTGCAGCCGGTGCTGTCGCAGCTGATCCGCCAGGCGGAGAAGCACCTCGACCCCCACGGCAGCGCGGACCTGCACGCGCGGCTGCGGCTGCTTTTCGGAACGAGCGAGTGGTGAATCATCCCTACGTGACCCCGGATCTCCCCGGCACCGCCGGCATCGCCAAGGTGATCCCGGAGGATTTCCGGGTCGACGAAATTCCCGCCTACCTCCCCAGCGGCGAGGGTGAGCACACCTTCCTCCACGTCGAGAAGCGCGGGCGCAACACCCGCGAGGTGGTGCAGGAGCTGGCGCGGATGCTCTCCGTGCGCGACCGGGACGCAGGGGTCGCCGGGCAGAAGGATCGCCACGCCCTCACCACCCAGTGGGTGAGCTTCGCCGGGATCACGCCGGAGCGGGCGCAGGGGCTGGAGGGCGAGGGCTTCCGGGTCCTCGAGGCCAGGCGCCACGGCAACAAACTCCGGACCGGGCACCTCAAGGGCAACCGCTTCGAGCTGCGCCTGCGCGGCGCCGTGGAGGACGGGCTGGAGCGCGCGCGCGCGATCGCCGCCGCCCTCGCCGAACGCGGCATGCCCAATTTCTACGGGCCCCAGCGCTTCGGCCGCTTCGGCGACAACGGCGAGGTGGGCCGGCTCCTCCTCCTCGGCCAGGACGATCCGCGGGTGCGGCGGGTGCGGGATCGGACCCAGCGCCGCTTCCTGATCAGCGCCTTCCAGAGCGAGGTCTTCAACCGGGTGCTCGCCGAGCGGATCCGCGACGGCAGCTGGCGCCACCCGCAGGTCGGCGACGTGCTGCAGAAGCTGCCGTCCGGCGGCATGTTCGTCTGCGCGGATCCCGCGGTAGACGAGCAGCGGGTCGCCTCGTTCGAGATCTCGGTGACGGGGCCGATGCCCGGGCGCAAGGTGCGGCCGGCGCCGACCGGCGCCCCTGCTGCGCTGGAGGAGCGGATCCTCGCCGAGACCGGCGTGACGCCTGCGCACCTCGCCCGGTGCAGCGACGCGGAAGGAACGCGGCGGGCGCTGCGCCTGCCGGTGGCGGTGGACGTCCGCGCCGAAGCAGACGCCCTCCTCCTCTCCTTCGAGCTGCCGCCCGGCGCCTACGCCACGGTCGTGCTCCGCGAGATCGTGAAGGGCGAGCTGCCGCCGGCGCTGGAGGCCTGAAGGCCCCGCGCCGGCGGCACACCCCCCCCACAGCGTGCGCCGCTCTGCGGCTCGGCGGGTGTCTTCGGCTCGGCCTCGCCCTCTTCCATCTCCATGCCGGCCCGCTCCGAGGCACCGGGTTCCGGCGCTTCGCGGCCGGGGCTCCCCGGCTCCTGGGTGGCAGGGGTCTGCCGGAGCACCTCTTCCCGGGACCGGTAGCCCTCCGGCGGACCGAGCGTGCCGCTCCGGCCCTCCGGCGCGTCCTCGGTGCCGGCGCCGAGCCCGCGGGGATCCCGCACGCCCTCCTCGCCGGCGCTGCCCGGCTTGTTGGTTCCCATCTCGTCGACGGGCTCGTCGCCGCTGCCCCCGAAGCAACCGGTCGCCAGCAGGAGCGCTGCCGGCAGGGCGAGCGCCAACCTCGATCCACCTCGCATCGACCACCTCCGTGGACGAGCATCCGCCCGCCCGTTCGCCCGCCGGGTGCATCACACGCGGGCCCTGCCGGGAACGTTGGGTCTGCAAGGGGCCGCGCCGCAACGGCGCTATTCGAGGACCGCCAGGCCCGCTTCCGCCCGGGCGAGGGCCGCGCGCTTCTCCGCCAGCTCGCGGTCGAGGGCGTCGAGCTTCGCTTTTGCAGCAACGGCTCGGTCCGCGGCCCCGATCCGTCCGCCGACCTTGTAGCGGCGGTGCTCGTTGTCGAGGCCGATCCGCTCCCGCTCGAGCGCCGCCACCTCGACTTGCAGGGCCTCGATCGAGCGAAGGAGCGCCTGCCGCCGCTGCAGCTCGATCTGCGCCTGCAGGATCGCCCGGGGATCGGTCTCCGTGTCGTCGACGGAGATGCCCGAGTACCAGCCGCCCTCGTCCTCGTCGGCCTGCTCTTCTTCGCCGAGGCGGCGCAGGCTGTGGCGGTGCGCCTCCGGCACGGTGGTCGGGTCGTCGGTCCAATGCTCGGCGCCGACCTCGTCGCGCCAGACCCAGGCCTGCGCCAATGCCGGCGAGGAGACGGCGAGGAGCATCAGGACGAACCACGCCCTCACTTCTTCTTCTCGAGCTCGTCGATCTCCGCCTCGACGGCGTCGATCTCCTTCTGCTTCGCCTCGGCCTCGAGCTTGTGCTGGGGCAGCTGGTAGATGTTCGCCTGCACCAGCGCTGCGTCGCGGGCCGCCCGCAGCTTCTCCAGCTCCGCCCGCTTCTTCTCGAGCCGTTCGGCGACGGGCACGGCGGAGCCTTCCGCGGTGGCGGCGACAGGAGCGAGCAGGAAGGTGATCAACAGCAACGACAGCGGGCGCATCGAGGGACCTCCGGCGGAGAGGATCCCGCCGTCGCCCGCTCCGATCAAGCGTGCTCCGCCTGCTTCCGCGCCAGGACCCGCTCTTCGAGGAAGCGCTCGAGCCGCAGATCGAAGAGATCCGGCTGCTCGATCGTGGCGGCGTGGGAGCCGCCGGGGATCACCAGCAGCTCCGCCCCGGGGATGAGATCGGCCATCTCCTTCGCGACCCGCGGCGGGCAGAAGAAATCCCGCTCCCCTGCCACCACCAGGGTGGGAACGCCGATCCGTGGGAGCAGATCGGAGGCGTCGTGGTCCTTGATCGCCACCGCCAGTGCGAAGAAGACCCGCGGATCGAGCTTGGCCATGTGCTCGAGGTAGGGCGGCAGCCAGCCCTTCGGCGAGAGCGTGGGGTGGACGATCTCGAGCTTGCGGACGACGAGATCGGAGAGCGCCGGCTGCCAGGCCGCGAGACCGGTGAGCTTCTTCACGAATTGCGGGAAGCTGTTGGCGACGTAGGAGGCCGAGGCGAAGACCTTCGGCGCGATCCGCGGCATGTCGTAGAAGGAGGAGACCGCGTTCCGGTAGGTGCCGAGGGTGGGTACCAACCCGGTCACCCGCTCCGGATGCTTCCGGTAGAACTCCCACCCGAGCTGCGCCCCCATCGAATGGCCGAGGAGGCAGGCCTTCTCGATCCCGGCGTGGTCGAGGACCTTCGCCAGATCCTCCACGCAGATGTCGAGGGTCAGCTCATTCGGCTCCCGCGGCTCGTCGGAGCGCCCGTGGCCGCGGTAGTCCCAGATCACCGTGGTGTAGCCGTGCCGCGCGAAGCGCTCGGCGAACTCCTCCCAGAAGGTGATGGTGACGCCCACGCCGTTCTGGCAGACGATCGCGGGTCCGCTGCCGGCGGCGCGGTACCAGAGCCGCACGCCGGGCGCCACCTCCACCCGCTCTTCCCTTACCTCTTCTGCTTCCCTGCCCATGCGGTCCAAGGTACCCCTTGCGCCGCCCGGGGGAAGCAACGCTTTGGAGGCGAAGACCTTCGATGAACGTCCTGCGCTACGGAGAAGGCACGATCGAGCTGCCCGCCTGCCTGCGCGGCGCCGAGGTGGTGGCGGGTGAGGAGCCGCCGCCGCTGCCGGATCCTGCCGCTGCAGCGCTGGGCGCCCTCGCCAGGCCCCGCGGGAGCCAGGGGCTCTCCACCTTCGTCGAGCCAGGGGACCGGGTGGTGGTGGTGGTACCGGACGCGACCCGCTACGCCGCGCCCGAGGTCGTGGTGCCGGCGGCGGTGGAGGCGATCGCCCGGGGCGGCGCCGCATCGATCGAGATCCGCATCGCCAACGGCACCCACCGCCGCTCCACGGCGGCGGAGCTGCGCCGGCTCTCCGGCGGCGTGGACCTGCCGGTGGGGGATCGGGATTGCGACGACCCTGGAGCCCACCGCGCGCTGGGGAAGGCGCCGGGCCTGGGCACGGTGCGCGTCGACCGCGTCGCCGCGCAGGCGGACAAGCTGGTCCTCGTCGGGCCGATCTCCTTCCACTACCTCGCCGGCTTCGGCGGCGGCGGCAAGCTCCTCGCCCCGGGGCTCGCCGACCGGGCCACCGCGCTGGCGATCCACCGCCAGTGCCTCGCCGACCCCGGCCCGGGGCGTCATCCGCAGGCGCGGCCCGGCGTCCTCGAGGGAAATCCGCTGCAGGCCGCGATCGCCGCGGTGGTCGCCCTCGCCCCGCCGATCTTCCTCCTCCAGCTCGCGCTGCAACGCGGACGGAGGCCCGCTGGCTTCTTCGCCGGGGCGCTCCGCGAGGCGCACCTCGCTGCAGCCGCCTTCCACCGGCGCTGGCAGGAGCGGTCCATCGGGCAGCCGGCCGATTGCGTCGTCGCCTCCTGTGGCGGGTTGCCCTTCGACCTGAACCTCTACCAGGCCCACAAGGCCCTCGAGGCAGCCTGCAGGACGGTGCGTCCCGGCGGCACGGTGATCCTCCTCGCCGCCTGCCCCGAGGGCGCCGGCAGCCCCGCCTTCGCGGCGGCCCTCGCCCACCCGACGCCGGAGGCCCACGAAGCGGCGCTGCGCCGCTCCTTCTCCATCGCCTCCCACACCGCCCTGGCGCTCCGGCGCAAGACCGCTGCGGCGCGCTGCATCCTGGTGAGCGAGGGGATCGATCCGGCGCTGGCCAGGGGCCTCGGCTTCGAGCCTGCGGCCAGCCTCGAGGAGGCGGTGGCGCGCGCGGGGCCGATGGGCCGCACCCTGCTCCTCCCGGAGGGCGCCCGGACCCTGCCCCACACCGACGGCCCCACCGCCGCCTGAACCACGCGACGCAAGCTCCCGCTTCCGGCCCACGAGGGCCCGAGCAGGCTCCTGCTCCTTCACCGTGGGCCCGACAGGCTCTACCATCGCTCTCGATGCGCCCCCTGCTCGTTCTCCTCCTCGCCCTCCTCCCGCTCGCCGCCACGGCAGAAGGCGCCGCCTTCCGCTTCCGCAGCGCCGATGCGGGCGGTCGCGGCGAGGCGGTGCGCGCCCTCGCCGCCACCGGCGCTGGCTGGGCCCGCACCCGCGCCGCCTCCGAGGCCTTCCTCGGCACGCCCTACGTCGTTTCGCCCCTGGGCGAGGGGACGGGGCCCGACCCCGATCCGCTGCTGCGCTGGGACGGCGTCGATTGCCTCACCTTCGTGGAGACCGCGCTCGCGGTGGGCAACGCCGACGACATCGCCGCAGCGGCGGCAGCCCTCGACGACATCCGCTACCGCGCCGGCAGGGCCCCCGCCTTCGAGCACCGGCTCCACCTGATGATCGCGCAGTGGATCCCCGACCAGATCGCCAAGGGCTACCTCGAGGACGTGACCGCAGCGCTGCCCGGCGCCACCGAGGTGGCCATCGCGTACGACGAGGGGATCTGGCGGGGCCGCGGCAGGGCCCTGCGCGCCCTGCCCTGGCAAGAGGAGCTGCGCGGCACCTTCCGCCTGCCCATGATCCCGCTCGCGCAGGCACAGGCGATCGCACAGCGCCTTCCGGAAGGGCTGGTGCTCAACGTGGTGCGCAAGGCGCGGCCCGATCGGATCAACCGCGTCACCCACACCGGCTTCGTGATCGTGAAGGAGGGCAAGCGCTTCGTCCGGCACGCCAGCTACGGGCGCCGCGAGGTGGTCGACGAGCCGATCGAGCGCTTCCTCGGCCGCCACGCGCGGATGCGCAAATGGGAGGTGGAGGGGATCAACCTCCTCGCCGTGCGGGACAACGCCGCGCACGTCCGCGCCCTCGTCGAGCGCAGGACCGCAGCCCTGGACGTCGTCCCGGCTGCGGCCTCCACCAGATGACCTCGGCGACCGGGCCCGGGTCAGCTCCCGAGCGGCGGGAAGGGCATCTCCCCCGGCGCTTCGGTGCTGCGCTCCTCTTCGCTTGCGGCACGCTCGAGATCCCCGGCGCTCGCCCGCAGCTCCGCGTGGCGGCGCTCGACGATCTCCCGGGCGATCGGCTCGTGCTCGGCGGGAACCATGATCGCCCAGAAGGGCGCGTTCGGGTTCACCAGCGGATCGAGGAGATGATCCTTCTGCGCCCGGGCCACCACCGGGATGTTCGCCTCGTCGAGGGCGCTGGCGATGAGATCCGCGTCGAACGGATCCTCCGCCGTTCCCACCCGGACGAAGGTGGCGTCGTCGGACGCCCTCGGGCCCTTGACGATGTCGTGGTCGCCGCCGGTGCCGAGCTCGTGCTCGACCTCGGGCGAACGGGGTGCCTGCGGACGATCGGCCATCGCGTCCTCCCTTCCCCAGCAACGTAGGTCCCACCGACCGATCCGGGGAGCCGTCGCCGCTCGTGGGCAGCTGCGACCCCGCGGGTCGCTTTCGGGTGCCCCTCGTCGGGTTGGAAGCCGCCGCCGGGGCCTGCCGGTTGCTGCACCCTTACTGGCGAGGAGGTGCACATGCGCATTGCAGCAATGGCAGTCGGGGCGGCGGCGGTGGGATCCCTCGGTGTCCTGCTCTCCCTGGCCCCGGCGGCGCCTGCTGCCACCGCCGGCGCAGCGGCGGCGCCGGCAACGAGCGTCCAGGCGTTGGATTCGACCTGCCCACCGTGCACGAAAGGACCGATGGGGCCGATCGGCTGGATGCAGGCGGTCGCCACCCCGGACGGCTCCGAGCCCCTCGTCCGCGCCGCGGCGCTCTCCCTCTCGATGGGCGAGCCGCTGGTGGTGGAGCAGGCCCTGCAGGCGGAGGATCCCGCGCTGCGCGAGCTCGCCGCCCTGCTCCTCAACGTGGCGAGCGGCCGCGTCGCCGGCTGCACGCCGGTGGTCGAAGGGGGCCACGTGGCGGCGGTCCTCGATCACCTCGATCGCCTGCTGGCGCAGGTGCGGGCCGGCGAGTCGGTGGCAGCCGGCGAGGTGGCCACCGCAGCAGCGGCGGCAGCGGTCCTCAACCGAGGCGAGGGCCTTCCCGCCGCGTGCGGCGGATGAAGCGGGATCGCAATCCCACCGATCGGATCGCCCGGGCATGGAGCGGGCAGGCCGCTGGTTCGCACCCTCGCCACAAGGAGGCGAGGTTGCCGATCTTCAAGCGCAGGGCAGAGGCCGAGGCCACCGTCACCACCGTTCCGCAGCGCCGCCGTCGCGTGCGCCTGCCGCCGCGGGTCTCGCGCCACGAGGTGCCGATCGAGGGGCTGCCCGGGCACCTGGACGGCTTGACCATCGGCCACCTCTCCGACGTGCACGTGCAGCGCATGGTCCGCCCGCGCCACCTCGATCGCGCGGTGGAGCTGCTCAACGAGCTCGCGCCGGATCTCACCTTCCTCACCGGCGACTACGTCTGCTTCCACCCCGGCGCGATCCCGCGGCTGGCGCTCTCGCTCGCGCGCCTGGAGGTGCCCCACCCCGCGGTGGCGGTCCTCGGCAACCACGACCATTGGTGCGACGGCCCGGGGATCCGCCGGGTCCTCGAGGACATCGGCATCACCGTGCTCCAGAACGAGCACACCCACGTCACGGCCCGGGGGGAGCAGCTCCTCGTCGTCGGGGTCGACGACGCCCGCACCCACCGCGCCGACGCGGCGAAGGCCTTCGGCAGCGCCCCTGCCTCGCGGCACCCGGTGATCGCCCTCACCCACGATCCCCGCGCTGCGGTGGACGTGGCCGCCTTCGATCCCGCGCTCATCCTCGCGGGCCACACCCACGGCGGCCAGATCAACCTCGGCAGGCTCACCCACCGCATGGCGGCGCGCATGGGCCACCACCACCTCGAGGGCTTCTTCGAGGTGGGCGCGCGCTCCCGGCTCTTCGTGAACCGGGGCCTCGGCGCCTCGCTGCCACTGCGCGTGAACGCGCCGCCCGAGGTGGCGCTGCTGGTGCTGCGCCGGGCGTAGCCGGCGCATCGGCGCCCCGCCTTTCGTTGACCGCCTCCGATCCGCCCGCTAGCTTCGGCGCCTTCTCCACAAGAGGGCGCACCCATGCTCATTCTCTGGCGGCTCGTTCATACCTTCGGCTTCATCCTCTGGTTCATCGGCCTCTTCGGCACCACCGCGGCGCAGGTGGCTGCACGGAAGGCAGCGGATCCGGCGGCGCGCCGTGGCGCGTGGACGGTGGTGCGCAGGCTGCAGCCCTTCGAGATCGTCGGGATGATCCTCACGCCGCTGGGCGGGATCTTCCTCACCACCTCGATCTACGGCCACCTCTTCGCGGGGACGCCGGCCTTCGTCCACATCAAGCTGCTCCTCGTGATCATCGCCTTCGTGCTCAACCTGGTGGTGATCGTGAAGCGCCGGCAGGTCGAGGAGCGGATCACCGCCGGCGACGACGCGGGCTTCACCAAGGGCGTCAAGCGCCTCGCCATGCTCGAGGGGATCGCCACCCTGATGCTTCCTGCCGCCGTGGTGGTGGTCGTGGTGATCAAGTACACGGTGTGAGGCTCGTCGCTGCCACCGACGCGGACCGCGCCTTCGTCGCCCGGGTCTGGCGCGCGGTGGCGCCGCGGTACGAGCCGCTCCTGCCCGGCGCCTTCGAAGCGGAGGCCCGGGCGGTCGAGCGGCAAGGCCTCTCCAGCCGCTACGAGACGCTGCTCCTCGACGGCGCCGACGGTCCCGTCGGCTTCGCCGGGCTCGCCACCCTCACCCCCCGGCACGCCTACCTCGCGCAGCTCTACCTGCTCCCGGAGCGGCAGCGCGTCGGGCACGGCAGCGAAGCGCTCCGGC
Source organism: Vulgatibacter sp. (assembly GCF_041687135.1). NCBI lineage: Bacteria > Pseudomonadati > Myxococcota > Myxococcia > Myxococcales > Vulgatibacteraceae > Vulgatibacter > Vulgatibacter sp. Next base: position 622,220 of record NZ_JAWLCN010000002.1, read on the forward strand.
TCCTCGAGGGCCGGGTGCCGGTCACCACCGAAGCCCTCGTGCTCCACGTGCACCGGGACGCAGGCTGGGCCCGCCGCTTCTACGAGAAGAACGGCTACGGCCTCGTCGCCGCCGACGAGGACGGGAGCCGCGCCTGGGCAGGAGGGCTGCTGGCTGGCTGGACCCCGGCGAGCACGCTTCTACTCGGCCGCGCCTTGCGCTGAAGGGGCGGCGCTGCCCCTGCGGCAGGGCTGCGTCCGCTTTCCATCCGACGTACCTTCGGGACGTCCGTCGACCGTGTGATCGAGAGGCCATGCACCGTCTGGGGCTGCGAGCAAAGATCCTTGCGGGGGCCATCGCGCTGCTCCTCCCGCTCTTCGCGCTCGAGCTCTACGCGATCCAGGAGCGCTTCGAGACCCGGCGGGAATCGGCGCGGGCCGAGCTGGCGCGCACGGCAGGGGCCGGCGCGGTGCTGGTCGCCCAGATTTTCGGCGATCTCGTCGCCCTCGCAGCGGAGGTGGCGGCGGAGCCGCAGATCGACGAGCTCAGCGAGAAGGAGCTGCTCATGTGGCTCTCCCGATCGGCCGCCTACCGCGAGACGGTGGACAACCTCGGCGTGATCGACGCCGACGGCACCTTCCGCGCCGCCCTCGTCCGGCCGCCCGGCAGCGACGTCCCCGGCCCCGGCAGCGTCCCCTTCTTCACCGACGTGCGGCGCGCCGGCACGCCGCTCCTCTCCGACGTCTTCGTCTCCGAGGTGCTCGGCGGCCCCGTCGTCGTCGCTGCCGCCCCGCTCGTCGCGGCGGAGGGCCTCGCCTTCGCTGCGCTGCGGGTCGCCGAGTTGGCGCGCCTCGTCCGCAGCCTCCACCCCGGCAGCGGGCAGGAGATCTTCCTCATCGACCCCACCGGCCGGATCGCCCTGCATACCGCCCAGCGGCAGCTCGCATGGCAGCAGCGGGACGTCGGCTCGCTGCAGGCGGTCCGCGATGCGCAGGCAGGGGCCACGGTCTACGTGGAGGAGCTCGCCCCCCTCTTTCCTGCAGGCGGCATCGCCGTGCTCGCGCCGGTTGCCGAGCAGCGAGGCTGGGTGCTGGGGATCAGCTGGAGCCGCGACGCCATCCTGGGCGAGCTCGAGGCGAGGCGAAGCAGGCGCCTCGGCGTGTTCGGGCTCATTTCCCTCGCCGGCCTCGTCGGCGCCTTCCTCCTCGCCGCCTGGCTGAGCAGGCCGGTGCGCCAGCTCGCCCTGCAGGCCCACGCGATCGGCAGCGGCGATCTCGGCGCCCGGGTGCACGTGCGGTCCCGTGACGAGCTGCGGGATCTCGCCGACTCCTTCAACGCGATGGCGGAAGCCCTGGCGCAGGAGCGCAGCCGGCGCGAGACCTTCGTCGCCGCCGTGGCCCACGACCTCAAGAACGCCCTCGCCCCGATCCTCACCGCAGCGCAGCTCCTCGGCAGGAAGCTCGAGGGGGAGCCGGAGAAGAAGCGGATCGGCACCATCGTCGAGCAGACCCGCCGCCTGCAGCGGATGATCACCGACCTCTCCGACCTGGCGCGGATCGAAGGCGGCCAGTTCTCGCTGGAGTGCGGGCCGGTCGATCTCGCTGCCCTCGCCCGCGGCACCGCGGAGATGGAGCAGACCCGCACCTCGCTGCACCGGATCACCGTCGACGCCAGGGGCGACACGACGATCGAGGGTGATGCCGACAGGCTGGCGCAGGTGCTGGTCAACCTGATCAACAACGCCGTGAAATACAGCCCCGCCGGTGGCGACGTCCTCGTCGAGGTGGTGGGCAGCGCCGCGGAGGTGGAGGTGCTGGTCCGCGACGAGGGGCTCGGCCTCTCGCGGGAGGACGCGGCGGCGCTCTTCGCCCCCTACGTTCGCCGCCACCGCGAGGCTGCGCCCGGGCTCGGGCTGGGCCTCTTCATCTCGAGGGCGATCGTCGAGGCGCACGGCGGCACCATCCACGCCGAGAGCGCCGGTCCCGGCCAGGGGACGACGATGCGCTTCGCCCTGCCCCGCAGCCGTCTCGGCTGATCTCGTGGAGCGCAGCCGTGGGCATCGCGCCGGTGGTCCAGCTCGTCCGCCGAGGGGGGCCGCCGTCTCGGCGTCGAATCGTGCCCGGCAGCCCGGGTTCCGAGGTCCACCAGGGCGACCACTGCGGCGCGGAGGGAGGGTCCCCGCGCCGCGCCCGGCCGGTGATCAGGGGAAGAGGCCGCGGAGCTTCATCGCCTCTTCCATGCGCCCGATGCCGTGCATCATCGCGGCGGTGCGCATGTCGACCTTCCGCCTGGCGGCCACGTCGATCACCTCGTGGAAGGACTTCGACATGATCTGGTAGAGGCGCTGGTTGATCTCCTTCGCGCTCCAGAAGAACGACTGCAGCCCCTGCACCCACTCGAAATAGGAGACGGTGACGCCGCCTGCGTTGGCGAGCACGTCGGGGATCACGAAGACGTCGCGGGTCTCGCGCAGCACCTCGTTCGCCGCTGCGGTCACCGGACCGTTGGCGCCCTCGGCGAGGATCCGGCAGCGGAGCTTCTGCACGTTCTTCTCGTTGATCACGCCGCCGATCGCCGCGGGGATGAGCACGTCCACCGGCAGCTCGACGAGATGGGCGGGATCGAGCGGCTCGGACTCGGGGAAGCCCGCCACCTTGCCGTGCTTGTTCACCCAGCGTTTCAGCGCGCGGATGTCGAGGCCAGCCGGGTTCTGGATCGCGCCGTAGACGTCGCTCACCGCCACGACCTTGACGCCCATCTTGTGGAGCTTGCGGGCGGCGTGCATGCCGACGTTGCCGAAGCCCTGCACCGCCGCCGTGGTCTTCTCGCCCAGATCCATCCCCAGGTGCCGGGCGGCATCCATCACCATGTAGACCACGCCGCGGCCGGTGGCCTGCCCGCGGCCGAGGGAGCCGCCCACCGACACCGGCTTGCCGGTCACCACCGCAGGGACCGCGTGGCCCTTCATCTGCGAGTAGGTGTCCATGATCCAGGCCATGGTCTGCTCGTTGGTGCCCATGTCCGGCGCGGGGATGTCCGATTCGGGGCCGATGTCGTTGATGATCTCGGTGGTGTAGCGGCGGGTGAGCCGCTGCAGCTCGGCGCGGGAGAGCTTGGAGGGATCGACGCGGACGCCGCCCTTCGCGCCGCCCAGCGGCAGCCCCATCACCGCGCACTTCACGCTCATGAGCATCGCGAGTGCGGTGACCTCGCCGAGGTTCACGTCGAGGGAGTAGCGGAGGCCGCCCTTGAACGGGCCGCGGGTGTTGTTGTGCTGGACGCGGTAGCCGTGGAAGCTCTCCACCCTGCCGTCGTCCATGCGCACCGGGAAGGTGGTGATGATCGCCCGGTCCGGATAACGCAGGCGCCGCCGGATGTTCGGATCGAGGTCCATCGACTCGGCGGTCCGCTCGAAGAGCGCCACCGTGGACCGGTACATCGGATCATCCCACTCCATCTCCATCGACATCGCGACTCCTTCTCCCGGTTGCGTGCAACGGGTTTCCCTTCGAGCCGTACCACCAGCGGGCGGCACCTTCCACTTGTCGGCCGGCTTCGGATGTCACCCACAAGAAGGTCGCCCCTGTCGGAGGAGGTCGGATCCGGGTGATCCCCCGATCCCCCCGCCGTGCCTACTCCCTTGCGGACGAGGCACGCGGAAGGGGACGGCGACGATGGAGCTGACGGCGTTTTTCGAGGAGATCGGCAAGGGGGACGTCGCGCGGGCCGGCGGCAAGGGCGCGAACCTGGGCGAGATGGCCCGGGCAGGCCTGCCGGTGCCGCCGGGTTTCGTGGTCACCGTGGAAGCCTACCGTCGCTTCCTCGAGGAGAGCGGCCTCGCCGCCGAGATCGACCGCAGGCTGGCGGCGCTGGACGTGGACGACGCCGCGGCGCTGGAGCAGGCCTCCGCCGATCTGCAGGCGCTGGTGCGCGGCGCGGCGATCCCCGACTCGGTGCGCGCGCCGGTGACCGACGCGTACCGCACCCTGGCCAGCCGCGACGGCGGCGCGGACCCGCTCGTTGCGGTGCGCTCCTCGGCGACGGTGGAGGACGCCGCCAAGGCGTCCTACGCCGGGATGTTCCGCACCTTCCTCAACGTGCGCGGCGAGGAGGCGCTGCTGGACGCGGTGCGCAGCTGCTGGTCGTCCCTCTTCGGCGCCCGGGTGCTCTTCTACCGGGTGAAGCAGCAGATGGCCGCGTCCGAGTGGCTGGTCGCCGTGGTGGTCATGCGCATGGTCGACGCGGAGAAGTCCGGGGTGATGTTCACCGTCGATCCCGCCACGGGCGCCAGGGATCGGATCGTGATCGAGTCGGCCTGGGGCCTCGGCGAGACGGTGGTCGGCGGGCAGGTGGAGATCGACCACTTCGAGGTCGACAAGGAGAGCCTCGAGATCCGCGACAAGCGGATCGGGCGCAAGGCGTTCGCCCTGGTGCGCGAAGGCGAGAGCGGCGGCAACCGGCGGGTGGATCTCGACGACGAGCGCGCCAACGCGCCGTCCTTGAGCGACGACGAGGTGCGGCGGATCGCCGAGCTGGGGCGGCGCGACGAGCAGCACTACGGCGCGCCGCAGGACGCGGAGTTCGCCGTTGCCGACGGCACGATCTACATGGTGCAGACCCGCCCGATCACCACGCTCGGCGCGGCAGCGCCGCAGCAGGCGCAGGCGCCGGACCAGAAGCGCGAGGTGCTGGTCCGAGGCCTCGGCGCCAGCCCCGGCCAGGCGGCGGGCGTGGTGCGGGTGCTCCAGTCGCCGAAGGAGGGCGGCAAATTGCAGCAGGGCGAGGTGCTGGTCGCCCCGATGACCGCGCCGGACTGGGTGCCGGTGATGCAGCGAGCGTCGGCCATCGTCACCGCCTCCGGCGGCATGACCAGCCACGCGGCGATCGTCTCGCGCGAGATGGGGCTGCCCTGCGTGGTCGGCGCCCGCGACGCCCTCGACAAGCTCCGCGACGGCGACGAGGTGACGGTCGACGGATCGAGCGGCGCGATCTACCGCGGGCGCCTGGAGGCGAAGCGGGAGGAGAAGCGACGGGCGACGGCGGTGGCGGCGAGCGCGCCGGTGACGGCGACGAAGCTCTATGTGAACCTCGCCGGCACCGCCCGCGCCGAGGAGGTGGCGGCGATGCCGGTGGACGGCATCGGCCTCCTGCGCGCCGAGTTCATGATCCTCGAGGCGCTGGAGGGGCAGCACCCGCGGCTCCTCCTCGAGCGCGGCGAGGGGAAGAGATTCGTCGAGCGTCTCGCGGAGAAGGTGGAGGTGCTCGCGCGCGCCTTCCATCCGCGGCCGGTGACCTACCGGAGCATGGATTTCCGCTCCAACGAGTTCCGTGGCCTCGAGGGCGGGGAGCGCTTCGAGCCCGACGAAGCCAACCCGATGATCGGCTACCGCGGCTGCTACCGCTACGTGCAGGAGCCCGATCTCTTCCGCCTCGAGCTGGAGATGCTCGAGGCCGTGCGCGCCCGGGCGCCCCACGTCCACCTGATGATCCCCTTCGTGCGCACGCGCTGGGAGTTCGAGGCGTGCAAGCGCCTCGTGGACGAGAGCGGGCTCACCAGGGAGAAGGGCTTCAAGCTCTGGGTGATGGCGGAGGTGCCGTCGGTGGTCTATTGGATCCCCGCCTACGCGAAGGCCGGCGTCGACGGCGTCTCGATCGGCTCGAACGATCTCACCCAGCTCGTGCTCGGCGTCGATCGCGACAGCGACGTGTTGGCGCCCCTCTTCGACGAGCGCGACGAGGCGGTGGTCGACGCGATCCGGCGGATCATCCACACCAGCCACGCGCACGGCCTCACCGCGTCGATCTGCGGCCAGGCGCCGAGCGTCCACCCCGAGTACGCGGAGATGCTGGTGCGGGCGGGGATCGACTCGATCTCGGTCAACCCGGACTCGGTGGAGGTGGCGCGGCGCCACGTGGCGGCGGCGGAGCAGCGGCTGCTGCTCGAGGCGGTGCGGCGCCCTTGAGCCGCCGCTGCCGCCGGTGGGCAGGGCAAGGCGCCGCCGAGGCTGCCGGCCTCGTCGCGCAGGGTGCCGCCGAGGCGCTCCGCGTACTGCAGGGAGAGGGCGAGGCCGATGGCGAGGGGCGCGTTCAGCCCAGCGTGGCCTTGCGCGCATCGATCAGCGCGAAGAGCGCGGCGGCGCGGAAGGGCTTCTCGAGGTAGCCGTCGGCGCCGGCCTTCGTCGCAGCGGCCCGGTCGGCGTCGCGGACCCGGGCGCTGAGCATGTAGACCGGCACCTGCTTCGTCGCGGGTTCGGCCTTGAGCAGCCTGCAGACGCTGATCCCGTCGAGGACCGGCAGGACGATGTCGAGGAGCACGAGATCCGGCCTGCGTTCCCGCGCCGCGCGGAGCGCCGCCCGCCCGTCGGCGACGGCGGTGACCTCGACGCCCCGCTCCGCGCAGAGCGTGGTCACGAGCTCGCGGATGAAGGCCTCGTCCTCGACGACGAGCAGGTGGAAGGGACGCGGCGGCATGGAGCGCATCGTAGCGCCTTCGCCTCCGGCGGGACCGGATTTCCGAACGGTCCGCGCTCCCGACCTGCGTCTACGCTCCCGACTTGCAAGGAGCAGGAGGTAGCGAAGATGTCCCGATGGCGCATGGTTCTCACCCTGGCGCTCGCCTCGTGTGGCGAGGCCGCACACGACGAGACGGAAGGCAGCCGGCGCTGCGACGCGGCAGCGACGCTCGAAGCCCCGCTGCGGGTCGGCGTCGGCGATCGCGTCGATCTTGCCCTCGCCACGGACGGCGTCGAGGCCTGGTCGGTGGACACCCTGCCCGCGGGCTGGACGACCCTCGCAACAGGCGGCGATCGCCTCGTGCTCCGGGCGCCGTGGCAGCCCTCCGCCGGAACGCTCTCGCTTGCGCTCCATTGCGCCGGCGGGAGCGAGGAGCTCGCGATCGAAGTGGAGAGCGTGGCCCTGCGGTGGACGAGCCTGCCCACCTGGACGGAGGGCGAGGACGGGCCGCCCGGCCGCGAGTATTTCAACTGGTGGATCGACCGCGCCGCGCCCGACCGGGCGCTGCTCTTCGGCGGCTTCCACTACAGGCCCCGCCCGTTCACCGTCGGCAGCGATCTCTGGGCGCTCGATCTGCCGAGCGGCACCTGGTCCGCGCTGCCCGCCCCCGCCGATCCGCCGGGCCTCGCCGGCGGCCAGGTGGCGCCGCTTCCCGAAGGCGCAGGCGTGCTCTGGTACGGGGGCCTGGCCCTGGAGAACGGCGTGCCGACACTGCCCTTCGAGCTCTCGACCCTCGACCTTTCGTCCGCGACGCCGGCGTTCGTCGACGTGCCGGTGGAGGGCGCGCCGCGCTTCGGCGACTACCAGCCGATCCTCGTCCACGACGAGGCCCGGCGCCGCTACGTCGCGCTCTGTGGTGCGGGCCTCACCGGCATGCATTGCGACGTGCACGGCTACGACCCGTCGAGTCACGGGTGGAGCTCCCTCCAGACCGCCGGCGAGGGACCTGCAGGGCGCAACGGCATGGCGTGGGTCCACGACCGTGAGAACGAGCGCGTGGTGCTCTTCGGCGGGGACAGGGGCGGCAGCGCCACCGGCTGCGATTGCGACGACGAGACCTGGGCCCTCGAGCTGGCGGAGGATCCGCCGCGCTGGGTTCGCCTCGAGACGCAGGTCGCGCCGCCGGGCAGGCGGAACGGCGCGTGGGCCCACGACGAGGCGGGGCAGCGCTTCTTCCTCTGGGGAGGCACCGCCGACGGCTCGGCGACCGTCCCGGGCCTCTGGGCCCTCGAGCTCACCAGGGGCGCGGAGCGGTGGCAGGAGGTGCACGTGCCGGACGGCCCTACGGTACGCACCTCCGGCGGCGGGCTCTACGACGGCGTCCGGCGGCGCATCCTCTTCGGCTTCGGCAACACGCGCGCGGGGCCCCTCGTCGATCTGCACGCCCTCGAGCTGGCGCCCTGACGTCAGGGGTCGATGGACTCGATCCGCGTGGACTCGATCCAGCCGGCGCGATCGCCGACGCGCACGTGGGCGTAGCCGCCGATGCGGCGATCGCTGCGGACCTTCAGCCCCTCGTCGGCGACGAGGAGCTCCGGCGCGTTGGGCTCCGGCGCATGGAGGACCGGCCCCGGCTCCACCACCACCGCCCAGCCGTCGTGGCGCACCTGCCAGGTGGCCCACGCGGCGGCGCCTGCCGCGAGGGTGGCGAGGAGGAGCACGCCGAGCGCCACGGTGGCGCCGATGCGGAGGGCAGCGGCGCTGGCGCCGCGGCGAACGACCCAGGCGACACAGGCGAGGCTCCAGCCCACGACCAGCAGGGCCGCGGCAGCGTCGGGGTCGACGCTGCTGCCGATGCGGACGAGGAGCGGCTCCGCCGGTGCCGGGGCCCCTTCGGCGCGCTGGCTGCGGATGAGCTGCAGGTTCTCCCGCGCCCCCTCGTCGCCGGGGCTCCGCCGCAGCGTGCGCTCGAACGCGAGGACAGCGCGGCCGTGATCACCTGCGCGGTAGAGGGCGTTGCCGAGGTTGAACCAGAGGTCGGCGCCGTCGGCCCCGGCCTCCAGCGCCGCCTCGTAGCGGGCGATGGCCCCGCCGTAATCGCCTGCCCGGTAGGCCTGGTTGCCCGCCTCCACCTGGCGGAGCGCCAGCTCGGCGTCGAGGCTCAAGGCGCCTCCTCGAGGCCTTCGAGGGCACGGGAAGCTGCCTCGCGGGTCGCCGCGATCGCGTCGGCACCCAGGGCCCCCGGCGCGTAGCGGCCCATCTCGCAGGTGGCGAGCGCCTCGGTGCAGGCCTCGATCGCATCCGCGGCGACGCCTGCTGCGGCGAGGGCGGCGCAGAGCTCCTCGCGGCGCAGGCCGTGGGCGGGGCGATCGATCCGCGCCGAGGCCCGCTCGTGGAGCAGGCGCTCGCAGGCTGCGAAGAAGGCGGGATCGCCGCGTTCCGCGAGGCCCGCGACCTCCGCGGGGAGACCTGCGGCGCTGCGGCCGCGCCTGCGGCGGCGCTGCGGTGCCGCCTGCCTGCGCCGCAGCCAGGGCGAGGCGGCGACGCCGGCGACCGCCAGCGCCGGGGCGAGCAGCGCCGCGAGGAACCACGGCCGCTCGTAGAGCGGCGTCTCCGCCGCGAGGACCACGCCGGTGGAGCGCAGCGGCTCGAGGCCCGCGTCGGCGCCCAGCTCCGCAGCAGGCGGGGCGGCGCCGGGCCCGGTGGCGACTGCGGCGCCCTGCCCCTGGAGCACGGTGATCGGGATCGCCGGGGTGCGCACCTGCTGGTAGGCGCCCTGCGCCGGATCGAAGGAGGCGAACTCGAGGGCGGGCACGGTGAAGCTGCCGGCGCGCTCCGGGACGAGCACGTATTCGAGGGTCTTGCTCCCGCCGTAGCGGCGCTGCTGCACCTGCACCTCCTCGGTGCGGCTCGGCTCGAAGAGCTTGAAGCCCTCGAGCTTCGGCAGCGTGGGCAGCTCGAGGTTCTGGAGGTTGCCGGTGCCGGTGGCGGTGATCCGCACCGTCACCGGGCTGCCGAGGGAGACCTCTGCCGGCGTCGCCTGCGCGGAGAGGGACCATTGCCCCACGTTGCCACGGCGGAAGGTGGCGGGAGCGCCGGCGGGGAGCGCCTTCACCTGCAGGGTGGCGCCCGGGGAGACGCGGTGCTGCTTCCTGCCGCCGCCGAAGATCGAGCGGCCGGAGACCACGTCGATCTCCACCGGATCGATCGAGATCTCGCCGGCGCGCAGGGGAAAGAGCGCCTTCCGCTGGATGAGATAGGCGCGGTAGGGCACGCCGTCGATCATCCGGGTGGTGGCGGAGATCTGGCGGGGCGTTTCGAGCTCCTCTGCCCAGAAGCCGTCGAGGCGCGGCATCTTCAGCCCCTCGACGTGGGAGACGTCGACCCGTGACATGAGCCACACCGAGAGCGTCACCTGCTCGCCGACCCAGACCTCCTCGCGATCGACGCTGGCGCGGAGGAAGAGATCGGTCTCGGAGGGCTGCGGGCCGCCGCCCAGCATCGAGCCGAAGGGGTCGTCGTCGAAGCCGGGCATCGGCGGAAAGCCCGGGGGCCTGCCGCCGCCGCGGGGCGGAGGCTGCGCGTGCGGCTGCCCGGTGGCGGGCCCCACCTCGACGGTGAGCTTACCTGTCTCGTAGCGCTTGCCGCCGATCTCCACCTTGCCCGGGAGGATCGGGAGCTTCCCCTCGCGGCGGGGCTGGAGCACGAGGGTCCAGGTTCGCACCTTGCGGAAGCTCGCTGCGCCGCCGCCGAAGGAGAAGGAGCTGTGGTCGGAGCGGCCCTGCCGGAGGACGTCGAAGTCGGGGGCCTCGGGGAGCTGCACCTCGCCGGTCTCGTCGCCCTGGTCGAAGGCGAGCGTCACCTGCAGGGTGAGGGTCTGATCGAGGGGCACGCGGTCGCGATCGACGGTGGCGTAGTACTCCACCGCCGCCGCGAGGGCCGGCGTCGCCCAGACGGAGATCAGGAGCGCCAGCAAGGCGTTCCGGATCACGCGGTCACCACTCCTTGTCGACATCTATCGTTCCCTTCTGCTGCGCCTTCTGCTGGTAGCGCCAGAGCTGGAAGTTCTGCTCGCCGTCGCGCAGCGAGTCGAGGAGGCGCACGGCGTCGCTCTTCTCCGCGGGCTCGTCGCCCTCGCCACCGGGGGCGTTGGCTTCGCCGGGCCCAGGGTTCTCGGGGGGGCCGGTGGGCTCGGTCTGCTGGCCGCCGCCGGGCTGCTGCTGCTCGGGCTTGCCGGGCTCGTCGCCGGGGGCCGGCTGCTCCTGCTCCTGCTCCTGCTCCTGCTCCTGCTCCCGTTCACCCTCGCCCTGCTGCTGCTGGCCTTCGGGCTCCTGCTCCTCGCCCTGCTCGCCTTCTTCGCCCTCGTTGCTCCCGTCGCCCTGCTCGTTCGGCTCGCCGTCCTCGCCCTGCTGCGCCTGCTCGCCCTCCCCGTCGTCACCGTCGGAGGGCTGCTCGTCCTGCTGCTGCTGCTCCTGCTGCTGCTCTTCCTGCTGCTTGCGCCGCAGCAGCCGCTCGAGGTTGCGCCGCGCGTCCTCCGCAGCCGGATCGATCTCCAGCGCCCGGCGGTAGCTCGCCATCGCCTCGTCGACCTTCTCCTGCTGCGCCAGCGCGTTGCCGATGTGGAAGTAGTCCGCTGCGGCGCCTGCCTCCTCCTGCCGGTGGGCGAGCGCCTGGGTCCACGCAGCCTGCGCCTCCGCATAACGGCCGAGGCGGTAGAGCGCGTTGCCGCGGTTGTGGTGGGTCTCGCTGCTCTCCGGCAGCGCTGCTGCAGCGGCCTCGTAGCGCGCGAGCGCCTCCTCGTAGTTCCCGGCGACGTATGCCTCGTTGCCCGCGGCGACGTCGGGCTGCGCCCTGTCGAAGAGCCCCGCCTGCGCCACGCCGGGGAGCGAGAGCAGGAGGACGAGAAGAAGCCCCCTCACCGCCGCCTCCTTCCCTCGGGAAGGAGGGCGCCGAGGACGAGCAGCGCGAAGCCGGGGAAGCCGAGCCAATGCCAGGCCTCCGCGTATTGCATGCCGATCCGGCTCTCGAACTCGCTCTTCTCCAGCTTCTCCAGCGCGGCGAAGACCTCCCCCATTCCGATGTCGCCACCACGGGCGGCGACGTAGCTGCCGCCGGTGGCTGCGGCGATCCGGCGGAGCTGCGCCTCCTCGAGGCGGGTCACCACCGGCTCGCCGCTGCGATCGCGCAGATAGCCCTCGACCCGCCCCTCGCCGTCGAGGATCGGCACCGGCGTGCCCTCCTTCGATCCGATCCCGAGGGCGAAGACCCGCACCCCCTCCTCCGCCAGCGTCTCCGCTGCGGCCTCCACGTCGCCTGCGTGATCCTCGCCGTCGGTGAGGAGCAGCACCGCCCGGGTCTTCGCGCCGCGGTCCGCTGCCCGGAGCATCTGCCCCGCCGTCTGGAGCGCCTCCGCCACCGCGGTGCCCTGCGCCGGCATCGCCTCGGGATCGATCGCCCGGAGGAAGAGCTTGGCAGCGCCGTAATCGCTGGTGAGCGGGCATTGCACGAAGGCCTGGCCCGCGAAGACGACGATGCCGACGCGGTCGCCGTGGAGCCTGTCGATGAGCTGCCCGAGCTCGAGCCGCGAGCGCTCCAGGCGCGACGGGAGCACGTCGCGGGCGAGCATCGACCGGGAGGCGTCGATGGCCACCACCAGATCGATGCCCTTGCGCTGCACCTCCCCCTCCTGCTCGCCGAGCTGCGGCTGGAGGAGCGCGAAGCCGAGGAGGAGCAGGCCGGCGACGCTGGCAGCGCCGCGGGCCAGCGGCCCCGAGAGCGACGCGCCGGGCGCCACCTTCTCCCGGAGCCGCTCGCTGGAGGCGAGGCGGACGAGGGTGCGGCGCCGCCGCACGAGGCCGAAGGCGAGCAGGCCCGCAGCGAGGAGCACGAGAACGAGCAGCGGCCAGCGATCGGGCCGCGCCAGCTGCGCCGGGATGCCGAGGATGTCGAAGGGCAGCGGGCTCATCAGGGGAAACGCCGGAAGCGGGAGGCTGCGAGCCCCACCTCGAAGAGACCGAGGAGGAAGGCGGGCAGCAGGAAGAGTTCGAAGACTTCGGTGACGTTGGAGAATTGCCGGGCCTCGACGATCCGGGTCTTCTCGAGGCGGGAGAGCACGTTCTGCAGGCCCGTCTCCAGCGAGGCGGTGTCGGTGGCCACGTGGAAGGAGCCGCCGGTGGTGCTGGCGATCTGCCGGAGCAGCGCGGGATTCACCGGGATCTCCACGTGCCGGTAGGCGGGCCTGCCGAAGAGATCGGTGCCCGCCGGGAAGGGCACGCGGCAATCCTCGCCGGGGCCGCACTCCCTGCCGACCATAATCGGGTGGACCTGCACGCCGAGCTCCCTCGCCATCTGCGCCGCCTCGCCGGGCGAGACGTTGCCGGCGTTGGAGTCGCCGTCGGTGATCAGGATCACCACCTTGCTCTTCGCGTCGCTGTCACGGAGCCGGTTGAGCGAGGTGGCGAGGGCGTTGCCGATGGCGGTGCCGTCGGCGATGGCGCCGGTCTTCACCTGCGCGAGGATGTCGCGCAAGACGCCGTGGTCCAGGGTGAGCGGGCATTGGGTATAGGCCTCGCCGGCGAAGACCACGAGGCCGAGCCTGTCGTTGGGCCGCTTGCCGATGAAGTCGTCGAGGACCGTGCGGGCTGCGTGGAGCCTGTCGTTCGGCCGGAAATCGACGGCGTTCATCGAGGTGGAGAGATCGAGCGCCACCACGATGTCGATGCCCTCGACCGAGAGATCGCGGCCGGCGGGCCCTGCCTCGACCGGGCCCGCCAGCGCCAGCGTGCAGGCAGCGATGGCGGCGCAGCGCAGGGCGGTGGGGATCCAGTGGAAGCGCGCGAGCCGCCCCCGCCCCACCTGCAGCAGCGCCGGCAGCGTGGGCAGGGTGAGGGCCGCGCGGCGGCGGCGCTCCCGCACCGCTGCTGCGATCACGAGGGGCACCGCGAGCAGGAGCAGGAGCGCCCAGGGGCGGGTGAGCTCGAGTCCGAGGAGCTCCATCAGGCGGCCTCCTCCACCTTCGGGCGCAGCGCCCCGGCGACGCCGCGGACGATCTCCCGGGCCTTCTCCAGATCGGCGCTTGCAGCAGCGGGCTCCGCCGGCGCTCTGGCGAAACGGTGGAGATCGCCGCGCTCGAGCCAGGCCCCGAGGCTCGCCAGGGAGAGTCCGGGCACCTCGCGGGCCACCAGGGCGTCCACCAGCTCGGCGGTGGTCATCTCGCGGGCGGAGAGGCTGGTGACCTCCTCGAGGAAGCCGCGCACGATGGTCGAGAGCCCGAAGTAGAAGGCCCTGCCGTCGCCGAGCGGTGTCGCCGCGAGGGCGTCGAGGGCTGCGAGGGCGCGCTCCTCGGGGCTGCCGACCGGTAGCGCTGCCACGGGGCGGGCTGCCCGCCAGCGGCGGAACCAGCGCACGGCGAAGAGGATCGCGACGAGGGCGAAGAGCACGCCGGCGGCGATCCCGAGGGGCAGCGCCGAGAAGAGGCGCAGCTCCTGCGGCGGGCGGATGTCGTCGAGCTCCTCGCCTTCGGCGCCGCCCTGCACCGTGAGCGGGATCCCGGGCACGACGAAGTGGGCGATGCCGTCGGGCCGGAGCACGGTGAAGCCGAGGTCGGGGAGCTGCGTGGGCCCGAGGGTGTCGAAGATCGCCAGCTCGATCCGCGCCGTGGTCACGGCGCTCGGGCCCTCCACCGTGCGGCGGAGATCGACGCCGCGCACCGCGAGCGTGCCCAGCTGCAGCCGCCGGGGCAGGTCGTAGCGCACCTCGGCGGCATCGGTGATCCGGACCTCGTAGACGAAGGGCTGGCCGAGCTGCACCGCCTCCGGCTCCACCCGGGCCACGTAGTGCTCGGGGGTGGCGACGGGAACGGCCTGCACCGGGGGCTCGTCGGGCGGCGGGGGCTGCGGCGCAGCGGCCTGCGCTGGGGCGCTGCCAGCGGGGCCGGCGCCGACGGAAGCCGGCGGCGCGAGCTGCGCGGTGCCGAGGAGGAAGCCCGCGAGGAGGAGCGCCTTCATCCCGCCCTCCGATGGGCCCGCGTGTGGAAGAAGGTGACGAGCGGCTTCACGTAGGGCTGCCCCGCCCGGATCTCGACGTGGTCGAGGTCGAGGCGCCGGAAGAGCCTGGTGCGGGCCACGCCCTGCCGCTCGAGAAGGGCGCGGTAGCGCCTGCGCAAGGCGGCGTCGCCGAGATCGACGGTGACCGCGCGGCCGGTCTCGGGATCCTCCACGAGCACGAGGCCCAGATCGGCGAGCTCCTGCTCGAAGGGATCGCCGATCACGATCGGGATCAGATCGTGGCGTCGCCCTGCCGCCCGCAGCGCCTGCTCGTGGATCGGCCCCGCCGGCACCAGGAAGTCGGAGAGGACGAAGCTCACCGTGCGGCGCCGGTTCACCCGCCCGAGGAAGGTGAGCGCGCCGGCGAGATCGGTGCCGCGGCCCTGGGGCCTCGCGGTGAGGATCTCGCTGATCAGGGCGAGGACGTGCTTGCGCCCCTTCTTCGGCGGCACGTAGCGCTCGACCCGATCGGTGAAGAGGATCGCGCCGACGCGATCGTTGTTGCTGATCGCCGAGAAGGCCAGCAGCGCCGCGACCTCCGCGGCGACCTCGCCCTTGGTCTTCTCCACCGTGCCGAAATCCTGCGATTTCGAGAGATCGACCAGCAGCATCACCGTGAGCTCCCGCTCCTCGGTGAAGACCTTGACGTAGGGCTCCTGCATCCGCGCCGAGACGTTCCAGTCGATGGTGCGGATCTCGTCGCCGGGCTGGTAGAGGCGGACCTCGGAGAAGGCCATGCCCCGGCCCTTGAAGACCGACGAGTACTCGCCGGCGAGGGTATCGTTCACCGCGCGCCGGGTGGTGATCTCGATCTTGCGGATGCGGGCGATCAGCTCCTTGGGAAACAACGCTCACCTCGCCGCGGGCTTCTTGCAGGGATGCTCGTCGCTGCTCAGAGCGCGTGAAGAAATCGGTCCGGCAGGCGCCGGCCCGATTCCTTCGCTCGCGCTTCGCGCGAGAAACTCTCTCTCTTGCGATCGCTCCGCCTTCGGCTTCGCTGGAGAGTTTGTTTCACAAACTCTCACGGTACCTCGACCCGGTCGAAGACCTTCTGCACGATCTTCTCCGCGGTGAGCTCCTCCGCCTCGGCCTCGTAGGTGAGGGTGACACGGTGCCGGAGCACGTCGAAGCCCACGGCCTTGACGTCGTCGGGCGTGACGTAGCCGCGGTGGCGCAGGAAGGCGTGGGCCTTCGCCGCCTTGAGCAGGTAGATGCTGGCGCGGGGGCTCGCGCCGTACTCGATGTAGTCGACCAGCTCGCGCAGGCCGGCGCGGTCGGGCTCGCGGGTGGCGAAGACCAGGTCGACCACGTAGTCCTTCACCTTCGGGTCGACGTAGATCGCGTCGACCACCGCCCGCGCCGCCTTGATCTGGTCGGGGTGGATCACCGTCTGCGCCGACGGAGCGCTGCCGGCGCCCATGCGGTCCATGATCTGCCGTTCCTCCTCGCGCGAGGGGTAGCCGACCTTCACCATCAGCATGAAGCGATCGACCTGCGCCTCGGGGAGCGGGTAGGTGCCCTCCTGCTCCACCGGGTTCTGGGTCGCCATCACGATGAAGGGATCGGGTAGCCGGAAGGTGGTGTCGCCGATGGTGACCTGCCGCTCCTGCATCGCCTCGAGGAGCGCGCTCTGCACCTTGGCGGGGGCGCGGTTCACCTCGTCGGCGAGGATCACGTGGGCGAAGATCGGCCCCTGCCGCACCGAGAAGGAGGCGGTCGCCTGGTTGTAGATCGTGGTGCCGACGAGGTCCGCCGGGAGGAGGTCCGGGGTGAACTGGATCCGGCGGAAGCTGGCGTCGATGGTGTCTGCCAGGGTCTTCACCGTGAGCGTCTTGGCGAGGCCGGGGACACCCTCGAGGAGCACGTGGCCGCCGGTGAGCAGGCCCATGAGCAGGCGCTCGAGCATGTAGCGCTGCCCGACGATCACCTTGCCCGTCTCGGCGAGGAGCTGATCGACGAAGGCACTCTCGCGCTGGACGAGCTCGTTGATGGCGCGGATGTCGGTCTCCACGTGCACGACTTCTCTCCCTGTAGGTCGCCGGGCGCCCGGCCCGGCACGGCATTCCAGCAAGCTGGCGGTCGGCCGCCAGGCGGGCGGCGGATCCTACCCCAACGGGCCGGTTCCAACCCGCTCCGCCGGGGGAAAATGCCCGGGAATGGCCGAAAAATGTCGCGGCATTGCGCCCCCCCTGTCCGGTGGCCAACGTCGACGCGAGGCCGGCACCCCGTGGGGGGACGACTCCGGTCAGGGAAGGAGGGCGCCGTGGCGAAGAAGGATGCCGAGCACAAGGGAACGATGACGATGCGGGAGGCGGGCCATCTCGGTGGCAAGGAGGTCCAGCGGCAGCGGGACCTGCGCGACCGCAAGGAGATCACCGACGATCCCTACAACAAGCCGGGTCCTGCCAAGGGGGAGGCCTACGGCATCGCCGCCGTGACCCAGGCCCTCGACGGCCTCCACTTCCCTGCCACCAGGGAGCAGGTGCTCGAGCGCGCCGGCAGCCAGACCATCCACTACCGCAAGGGCCAGATGGTGAACCTCCGGCAGATCATCGAGGACACCCCAGCCGACGAGTTCCCCTCGATGGCGCAGGTGGTCCAGGCGGTGAGCGAGGCCCTCAAGGAAGAGGGTCTCTCCGGCCAGCCCGGGCACGCTTGAGGGGGCGAAGTCTCTCCGGGGAGAGGCGCGGCACGCGGGCGACGAGGCTCCCTCCCCCCGGGCCGGCGGCGAGGTGCCAACACGGGCCTCGCCGCTCTTTTCGTCGGCGCGAGAGGAGGATCGGCATGTCTCCCTTTGGCTGGCTGGCCCAGCGACTGGCTTCCCCCGCTGCGCCGCGCTCCCTGCGCGAGTGGGCGGGTCTCGCGGGCGGCGTGGCGCTCGCGCCCTTCACCGGCGCCACCGCGTGGATGCGGCAGGCACGGACGTTCCATCCCGAAGGCGCGATCTTCCGCGCCGCCGTCAACCCGCTCGTCTCGCAGGGGCCCGACGGCGTCCTTGCCGCCCACCTCGCCGGTGAAGCGCTGGTGCGGCTCTCGAGCGCCGTGTGGCGGGGGGGCAGGGAGTGGATCGACATCCTCGGCTGCGCGGTGCGCTTCCGCTCCGAGCGGATCCCCTCGGTGATCCCGGCGGCGAACGATCAGGATCTGCTCTGCGCCACCATCCGGTCGCCTTGGACGATGCCCTTCGCGCCGGTGAGCACCCACTGGCACGACTTCCTGCGCAACGACTACTACGCCGTCTCGCCATTTTCCGTGGAGGGGCTGGGGCGGGTGAAGTTCCGGATCACCACCGCGCGTACCGCGCTGCCGGGACGCGATCGGAGCGAGCGGCTCCAGGTCGCGGTGGAGTCGGGCCTGGCCTCGCTGCGCCTCGAATTCCGCCCGGTGGGCGGGAGGGTGTGGAAGCCGCTCTGCGCGGTCCGCCTCCTCGAGCGGCTCGATCTCGATCAGGAGGCGCTGCGCTTCGATCCCTTCCGCGCCGGCCGCGGGATCCGCCCCGTGGGCTTCGTCCAATACCTGCGGCCTGCGAGCTACCGGGCGAGCCAGCGCCTCCGCCCCCGGAGCACCGCGGAGCAGACCGGCGGCGTGGTGCGCAAGCCGCGGTGGGCACCGATCCCGGTGCGCGACGCGCCGCGCGGCCATCCCCACCCCTGGGAGGCGACGCCGCCCCACCGCCACGGCCCCCCGGCAGCAGACTGGCCCGGGGGCTGAGGGTCAGTCGATGCGTTCGAGCGCGGCGGCGGCGCTGCTGCGGATCGCCGGCAGCGGATCGGCTGCTGCCCGCTCGAGGTGGCGCCGCGCTGCGGGATGTTGCCCCGTGGCCAGCAGGCGCAGGCCGAGCATGAGGTGGACCTCCCCTGCCCGCCTGGAGCCCGGGTGGTCGCGAAGGAAGCGCTCCATCGCCGGGGTCGCCGCACCGGGATCCCCTGCGTTGCCGAGGGCGACGATCCGCCAGTAGGCGGCGTCTTCGGCGAGGGGCGGCGCGGGCGCCAGGCTGTCGATGGCGCCGAAGGCGGCGGCGGCCCCGGCTGGATCGCCACCGCGGAGCAGCTCCCAGGCAGCGGCGAAGGCGCGTTCCGCGGCAGGCGGCTCGCTCGGCTCCGGCGTCGGCGCAGCGGCGGGTGCCGGCGCGGGCGCAGGCGCGGGCGCAGGCGCGGGCGCGGGCGCAGGATTCTCCACGACCGCCTGCACGCGAGCGGACCGATGTCGCCGGGGCCGCGGTTGCTGCGGAACGGGCGCAGGCTCCACCGGAGCCGCCGCCGCTACCCCCGCAGCCGGCGCCGCCACGGGTTCCACCACCTCGCGCCGCTCCCAGCGCTCGCCGGGCAGGAGCAGCACCGGGGCCCGCGCGCCGAAACGGACCTCCACCCTGCCGCTCCGGACCGTCACCAGCTGCAACCTCCCCTCCTCCGCCTCGACCCGGAAGGCGGTGCCGCGCACCTCGACCTCCGCATCCGCGGTGGAGACGACGAAGCGCTCCCCCTCCTGCAGGTGCTCCACCTCGAGATCGATCCGCCCCTCCGAGAGCTCCACCCACTCCGCCACGCCTTCACCCGGCACGCTCGGGTGCCGGGTGAAATGCTCGTAGCGCGTGCCGGCTGCAGCGACCACGGTGCCCCGCAGCTCCTGCTGCCCCTCCTGCGGCACCCGCAGCGCGAGCCCGGCGACGACGACGAGCAGCGCTGCTGCGGCAGCGGCGATGCCGGCGGTCCGCGCCGTCCACCGCCGCGGCTGCAGCGGCCGCGTCTGCATCGCGCCTGCGACGATCCGCTGCTCGAGGCGCCGCGCCGCCTCGGGCTCAGGCCCCGCGACCGGGAGCGCGCGGGCGAGGGAGCCGAGGGAGCGGAGCCGCTCCAGGGTCGCGGCGCAGGTGGCGCAGCGCTGCAGGTGGGCACCCAGCGCCGCGTCGGTCCCTTCGGAAGCAGCGCGGGAGAGGGTCTCGAACGAAGGACAGGAGGTCATGGCTTCTCTCCCTCGAGAAGGGGGAGCAGGCGCTTGCGCGCGTCGTGCAGGCGGCGCCAGAGGGTACCGGGGCGGATCTCGAGGACCCGGGCCGCCTCCACCCCGGGGACCTCCTCGATCTCGCAGAGCACGAAGGCCACCCGCAGGTCGTGCGGCAGCTCTTCGAGGGCCTCCGCCAGCCTGCCGAGGAGCTGGCGCTGGCAGACCTGCTCGTCCACCGGTCGCGACGGCGGCGCGGGAACGAGGCGCAGCAGCGAGAGCGCGCTCCGCTTGCGTTCCTCGCTGCGCCGGCTCTTGCGCGCCAGGTTGGCGGCGATGGCGAAGAGCCAGGCCCTGGCGCTCGCGTGGCCCCGGAAGCTGGCGGCCCGGGTCCACGCGGCGAGGAAGGTGTTCTGCACCAGGTCCTCGACGTCGGCGCCTGGGGCCAGCCGCTCGCAGAAGCCGTGGACCCTGCCGTGGTGGCGCTGGAAGAGGACCGAGAGCGCGCCGTGATCGCCGACGGCGCAGGCTGCGAGCAGCGCCTCGTCGGAGAGGACGGCGGTGCCGCCGCCGCTGCGCTGCAGGGGCAGGAGCTTGCTCACCGCTGCCTCCAGGAGAGGCCGAGGCCTGCCCGCACCCGGGCGCTCGCCGGCCCGGGGAGGGCGAAGGCCGGATCACCTGCAGCCCACGACGGCGTCCGCTCCGGCGCGGCGCCGAAGGGCGTCACCGAAGCGCCGACGAGGGCCTCGAGCGCGAAGGCGCCGCCGATCCCGATGCCGGCGAGGAGCGAGGCTTCCGCCCGCGCCGCAGCGGAGGTGACGTATGCCTCGTCGCGCACCACCCGCGTGCAGCTCTCGCAGCTCGAGCGGTTGGTGGAGTCGAGGCCGGCGCCCAGCGCCACACCGGGTGCGAGCAGCAGCCCGCCGAAGGCGAGGGGCAGGCGGATCCCGACGAGCAGCTCGGCGGAGTCGTGGCTCGCCGGCGCGAGGCCGCCTGCGCCCTCGGCATCCGCCGCCGCGTAGCGCGCGAGGGCCTCCGCAGAGAAGGGGCCGAGGCCGGTGGCGACGCGGGCGGCGATGCCGCGCTCCCAATTGCTGCCGCGGCCCAGCTCACCGACGACGGCGAGCGCCCAGGCGCGTCGATCCGCCGCCGGCGCTGCAGCGGGCCCGGCAACCGGCGTCGGCAGCACGAGCAGCGGGCGCGCGAGATCGGCGTGGAGCCAGCCGTCGATCAGCGCAGCGGCAAGCGCCGGATCGCTGGCGGTACGCTCCTGCAGGCGCCCCGCCTCGTCGGTGAAGGCGAGCGCGAACCGATCGCCCTCCCGGCGGAGCTCGACGCGAAGCGGAGGGCAGTCCGCGCTCCCCTCGCCGACCGGGACCCGCCGCTGGTCGAGGACCGGCAGGAGCGCATCCCGCGCGGCGCCGTCGCCGACCAGCTCGACGTGCTGCACGCAGGCGGGCAGCGCCGCTGCGGCGAGGAGGAGGAGGCTCACGGCGCCTCGCAGGACGGGAGCGGCGGCGGATCCACCGGGATGGCGGGTGTCGGCGCCGCGAGGCAGGCGCAGATCGCGTCGACGAGCTGGGCCTCGGCGTCGCAGCGTTCCTTGGGATCCATCGCCTCGCACGCAGCCTCGCAGCAGTCGTCGAGCAGCTCGCGGGCCTCGTCGCAGACGTCCCGGTCGCTCTGGAGGCAGCGCTCGTGGGCACGCCATTCGACCTGGCAGATCTCCCGACCGCAGCGCAGCGGGCAACGCTGCCGCGGCTCCTCGAGGCAGAGCTCGCGCTGCGCCTCGGCCCGGTCGCAGCGCGAGGAGCACGTGGCAGGATCGAGCGCCACCGCGCCGAGGGCGAGCGGCGCGGCGCCGTCGCAGATCGGAAGGAGCAGCGGGTTGCCGCGTGTGTCCGAGAGGACGCCGACCGTCCCCCCTGCTGCGTCGACGAACTCCAGCCGGAGCGGCGTGCCGGCCCCGACGCCGACGACGAAGGAGCCGTCCGCCTCCACCGGGGCGGCGCCGGCGAGCTCTCTGCCCCGCAGCGCCACCACCTGGTGGGGAAGCGCCGCCCCTTCCGCCGCTGCGAGGCGGCCCTCGATCAGCTGCAGCGGCTCCGCACCGGAACAGGCGGCGAGGAGCAGCGGGAGCGCGAGGTGATGGAGAGGCTGGCGCATGGAGTGGCTTTTCCCGGGGTGGGCGGCGCGATCTTCGCACCGCTCCGTCCCGCAAGGCCAGGCCGGCCTCAGCGCTCCCTGCCGTCGTCGGTCTCCCGGCCGTCGTCCGTGCCGCTGCCGTCGTCGGTCGCCCTGCCGTCGTCCGTGTCGCTGCCGCCGTCGCCGTCGCGATCCGGGCAAGGCTCCCCGGTGCGACCGTCGCCGTCGCGGTCGCCGTGGTGCACGCCGGCGCAGGCCTCCGCAGCCGCCTCGCGGAGCGGGTAGCAGGTGGCGAAGCACTGCGACGCCCGGGCAGCCCGCGCCGCGCAATAGGCGCCCGGATCGCGGCACGCCTCCGCGAGCACATCACCATCGGTGGGCGGCGGGGGCCTGGTGCCGTCACGGACCGGCTCCTCGTCCATGTCGTCCGGCGCGCAGGCGTTCCGCAGCCGCTCCCTGCACGTCCGGTAGGTGCTGGCCCCGACCTCGCAATCGGTCTCGGTGGCGAAGCAGGCCCGGGCGGTATCGACCGCGTCGTCGCACGCCGCCTGGCAGACGCGGACCGCACGCTGGCGCTCGTCGTCGCAGCCCTGCATGCAGGTGCGCAGCGCCGTCGCCTCGGTGCTGCAGGCGGTGCGACCGTCGGCGTCCTCCCGCGTCCGATCCGTGCCGTCCGTCGTGGACGTGGCAGCGGCGAGGCAGCGCCGCAGATCCCGGGCGAGGGGGGCGCAGGTGGTCTCCAGATCCGCCACGCAGGTCCGGGCTGCGCGCCGGGCCTGGTCGCAGGTGGGGGCACGCCTCGTGGCCTCGTCACCGTCCACCGGCGAATTGACCGCGCCGGTGTCGGTCGAACCTTCGCCGCCGCCACAACCGAGGACGGCCAACAGCGCCGCCGCGCTCCAAAGCATCCGCAGATTCATGGGTCGCTCTCCTTGCCGGGCAGCCGCTTCCGTGCCCCGCCGACGACAGGTGTTCCCGCAGCAGCCGAAACCTTCGCCGCCGGTTCGTTTTTCCGGTCCGCTGCCGATGTTCCACCGCCACGACGGTGCCGTCGAGCAAGATGGTTTTCGCGCCCCCACCCCGGACGCAGGTGATCGGGAAGGGCGCAGGAATACAGAAAAGCGGACGAGCGTCTCCCTGTGGAAGGGGAGCCCGCGCGAGCTGGTGCGAAATCCCGCCCGGCAGGCCCGTGCGGATTCCCGCACTCCCCGAGCGGCCGTCCGATGCCTAGGCTGATCACATGGAGGTGGTGACGGTGGACTTCCGGGAATTGCTCAGCCGCCATGCAGCAATCGCCATCGAGAAGCAGCTACGGCTCGTCCGATCCGTCGCCGGCAGCGCCTGGAGCTGGGACATCTCCCAGGCGAGCTTCCGCATCGGGGAGAAGGCCTGGGCCTTCCAGCTCCTCGGCGTGGAGCAGGAGGCCAACGCCCACTGGCGCTGGGCCTGGGCCGATGCGGAGCAGGGACTCTCCCCCCGGCTCCTCGGCGCCGCCCGTGCCCTCCAGGCCTTCGGCCAGCGCTACGAGATCCGCGAGCTGGTGGAGGAGGAGATCCCGGTGACGGAGGTGAGTGGCCAGGAGATCGCCGCCCTCGCCTGCGGCCTCCTGGACACCCAGGGCTGGTGGCGCGCGCCCTTCGGCGGCGGCGTCGCCTGGCTCCTCCTCACCGACCTCGGCCTCGCCCGCTCGGCGACGCCGCGCCCGGCCGAGATGGCGCGGGTGCTCACCCGCACCCTCGCGATCCTGCCGGTGGATCACGCCATCGCCCTCGACTCCTACGTGGTCCACCACGGCGGATCGGTGGAACGCGCCGGCGCCACCGCGACGGCCCGGATGCGCGAAGGCGGGCACATGGTGGCGCGCTTCGACGAGCGCCACCGGATCGAGCGCCTCGAAGCCCGGGTCGCCTGAGCGCCCTTGCAAAACGAGGTTCGCGCGCAGCGCGGATCTTGTCCGCATGGTCCCGCGCCAGCGGGGCCGCGCGGGCAAGACACCAACCTCAGCCGGTGGCCTTGAGGCCGATGGCCAGCGCCCCGATCGACAGGAGCAGCGCCGCGTCGGAGCCCGGCTCCCCTGCCCGCTTGCGCCGCAGCAGCTCCAGCTGCATCCAGGAGAGCGGCTCCACGAAGCGGCGGCGACGTACGAGCGAGCGGCGCAGCTCGGGCTTGTGCTCGAGGAGGCGCTGCCGTCCGGTGATCGCCCGCAGCCAACGGAGCGTGCGCCGCCGCTCCTCGCGGATCCGGGGCCAGACCGCCTCCCGGAGCTCGGGCGAGGCGAGGCGCGCGTAACGAGCGGCGACACGGAAATCGGTTCCGGCGAGGACCGCCTCGGCGTTGTCGAGGACCCGGCCGAAGAAGGGCCAGCCGCGGTACATCGCGCGCAGCTCGTCGAGGCCGCCGGCCTGCGCCGCAACCTGTTCGAGGGCGCTACCCACGCCATACCAGCCGGGGAGCGAGATCCGGTTCTGGTTCCAGGCGAAGACCCAGGGGATCGCCCGCAGCGTCTCCAGCCCCCCCGCCTTCCGCTTCGCAGGCCGCGAGCCGATGTTCAGCTCGCCGATCTCGCCGAGGGGCGAGGCGGCGAGGAAGAAGTCGAGGAAAGCCGGGGTCGACCAGACGAGGCCGCGGTATGCCTCCCGCGCGACCTGCGCCATCCCGTCGAAGGCGACGATCCAGCGGGCCTCTTCGTCGGGTCCCGGGCGGCGCTCCGCCCCGGCGGTGTGGAGGAGCGCACCGGCGAGGAGCGTCTCCACCATCCGCAGCGCCAGCACCGGCCTGGCGAAACGCTGGTCGAGCGCCTCGCCCTGCTCGGTCTGCTTGAACCAGCCGGCGACGCTGCCCGGCGGCTGCGCCACGATCGCCTCCCATGCCGGACCGCCGCCGCGGGCCACCGTCTGGCCCCTGCCGTGGAAGAGACGCAGGCGCACCCCCGCCCGCGCCGCGACCTGCGGCATCCGCTCCAGGGCCCGGCGCAGCGCAGCGTTGGCAGCGAGGAAGCCCACCTCCTTGGCGGAGTCGCTGTAGCCGACCATCACCTCCTGCACCCCGCGCCGTTCGACGTGCCGCCGGTAGACCTCGTCGGCGAAGAGCTCTTCGAGGATCGCCGGGCCGTCGTCCAGCGCCTGCTCGGTCTCGAAGAGCGGCACCACGTCGACGGTGGCGCAGCCGCGCTCGTCGTCCCAGAGCCCCGCCGATCGGGCGCAGGCGAGGGCGTCGCGGATGTCTCGGGCGGAGGCGGCCATGGAGAGGATCAAGGTGCGGCAGGCGAACTCGCCACCCTGCGCCTGCAGCGCCGCGAGGCGGTGGAGCACGTCGAGCAGGCGCCGCGCCCCGTCGCTCGGCGGCTCGCCCCGGGCGAGGAAGGCCACCGCGTCGCGGGCATCTTCCGCCGGCACGCGGACCTCCGACTCGGCGATGGCGAAGCCCATCGTGCGCACGGTGGCTTCGAGCTCGCGCACCGCCCGCACGGCGTGGGCGCCCGCCTTCGCCTCCTCGAGCGTCGACGCGACGAGGTCGAGATCGGCGACCAGCTCCGCGGAGCTCGCGTAGGCGCCCTCGGCGCGATCGCGGCGGGTGGCGACGATCCGCGCCTCCATCCAGGCGAGCTTCCGTCGCCAGGGCTCGCGCTGCGCGTGGGCGACCACCAGCGGCGAGAGCCCGGCGAAGCGCCGTGCGTCCTCCTCGATCGAGCGCAGCAAGCGCCCGGGCACGTCGAGGTGTCCGGCGGATTGGGAGAGCGAGCGCCGCAGCTCCCGCAGCTCCGATTCGAGCAGCGCGAAGCGCCGATCGCGGTGGGTGCGCAGCGTCTGCTCGAAGACCTCGGCGGTGACCCGCGGGTTGCCGTCCATGTCGCTGCCCACCCAGGAGTGGAGCAGCAGCGGCGCGGGGTGGAAGCCGAGCGGCTCGCCGTGGACGCGGGCGAAAGCCTCCTCGATTCGCGAGGCGAGCCGGGGCGGCAGCGTCCAGAAGACGTCCTCGAGGTACCAGAGCGTCGACTTCACCTCGTCCCCGACGGTGGGCCGCTGGTCGCGGACCTCGTCGGTGAGCCAGAGGTCGTGGACCTCGCCGCGGATCGCTTCGGTGCCGCGGGCGCGTTCCTCCTCCGAGAGGCGGCAGCTCGCCTGCTCCTCGAGGACCGAGGCAATCCGGTAGAGCTTGCGCAGCTCGCTGCGCCGCGTGGCCTGCGTCGGGTGGGCGGTGAAAACCAGGGTGAGCCGCAGCGCCTCGACGAGCCGCCGCGTCGAGGCGGCATCGAGCCCGCGCTCGCGCAGCGCAGCGAAGGTCTCCTCCAGCGAGGCACGGCGGGGGATCCCGCTGGAGGCGAGCCGAACCACGAGATCGCTGCGCTCGGCGACGTTGAGCAGCTGCAGGGAGAGGCCGAGAAGGCGCACCAGCTTCTCGAGTTCGCTCGTGGAGAGCCGGTGGATCGTCGCCCGCAGCGTCGCCTGCCTCGATCCGGCGGGAAGGCGCCCTGCAGCCAGGAGGTGCTGGAAGTGCTCGCGCAACGCCCCCTCGCCCCGCTCCGCGAGGATCTCGTCGAGAAGGCGCAGGAGGAGGCGCTCGTGCCTTGCGGCACGGGGCCTCGGGGTGGGGGCTTCCGGATCGAACCACGACTCCATGGGGAGAGAAGGTCGGGGCGCGGTGGCGCTCCCGCAATCGTCCGGAGCGACGGAACGTTCAGCAGGCGTCCGAAACGACGGCGCTCCCGTTGCGCTGCTCGGCATAGGCCCGGGCAGCGGGCACGGCGACGAGCGCGCCTTCCGGATAGCGGAGCGCGGTGAGCTTGCCGCCGAAGACACAACCGGTGTCGAGATTCACCGTCCCGGAGACCACCCGCGGCTCCTCCACCGGCGTGTGCCCGTAGACCACCAGCGCGTCGCCCCGGTAGGCGCTGGCCCAATCGCGCCGCTCCGGATAGCCCTGCGCATCGACCCTGCCGGTGGTCTCGCCGTAGAGCGCCGCCGCCTGCACCTTGGGCGAATCGCGTCCCTGCATCCGGGCAGGGAGGCCGCCGTGCGCCACCACCAGCCGGCCCTCGTCGAGCTGGAAGTGGTGCGGCAGCGTCGAGAGGAAGAAGACCAGGCGCTCGAGGAAGGCGGGCTCCACCGCCTCGAGCTGCTCCAGGGTCTGCTCCAGCCCGCCGCTCACCCGCACGTCCCTGCCGTGGAGCTTGCGCAGGAGCTTGGCCTCGTGGTTGCCGGTGACGGAGAGGGCCACGCCGTCCGCCACCGCGTCCATCGCCAGCTGGAGCACCTCGACGATCTTCGGTCCGCGGTCGACGAGATCGCCGACGAAGACGAGCTTGCGACCCTCGGGGTGGTGCAGGCGGAAGCGGCCCTCCTGCCTCTCCACCTGCCAACCGAGCTCGTGGAGGAGCGCCAGCAGCTCGTCGAAGCAGCCGTGCACGTCGCCGACGAGATCGAAGGGACCCTGCTCGCCCTTGCGGTTGCTGGGCAGCGGCACCCGCACGATCGAGGCGCCATCGACCCCCTCCGGCGAGCGGAGGTTGTGAACCTGGCGGAAGCCCTCGCGGCCGAGGTGCCGGGACTGGTGCAGATCGACCACGTGCTTCTCGATCACCTCGGCGCCCACGCGCCTGGGACGGGCCGCGTCGCGGGCGATGCAGATCTCGGCCGGCAGGTCGAAGACCACCGCCACCGCAGGCACGTGGGTCCGCCTGGCGAGGGCGAGGAGGGAACGGCGGGCGTCCGGCTGCACGTTGGTCGCGTCGACCACCGTCAATCGGCCCCGGCGCAGCCGCTTCTCGACGATGACGTGGAGGACGTCGAAGGCGTCCCGGGTGGCGCTCTGGTCCCCCTCGTCGTCCGCCACCAGCGCCCGGCACTCGTCGGAGGAGACCACCTCCGTCGGCGCGAAATGGCGCCGGGCAAAGGTGGACTTGCCCGAGGCGGCGGGGCCGACGAGGAGGACGAGGGCAAGCTCGGGAAGGGGCAGTCGCACCGGCGGAAGCTCTCCATGGAGGACGGGGTCTGGTATCCCAGCATGCCATACGCCTGCAGCGTCGGTTGCATTCCGGCTTTTCTGCGCCTGCCGGCCTGCCCCCTCGGCCGGCGTTCGTTGCGAACCGCCCGTCCGGTCTCCACCAGTGAAGTACGCGACGAGAGAGCGGAGGCCAGAGCATGCGAGCGTTGATCTACGAGCGGCCCTTCCACGTGACCGTGGGCAGGAAGCCCGATCCGAAAATCGAACATCCCAACGACATCATCCTCAAGGTGACGCGGACGGCGATCTGCGGCTCGGACCTGCACCTGCTCCACGGCGGCGTGCCCGACTGCAGGCCCGGCCACACCTTCGGCCACGAATTCGCCGGCGAAGTGATCGAGATGGGCCCCAGCGTGCGCAACCGCAGGCTCGGCGAGCGCGTGGTCCTTCCCTTCCCGATCGCCTGCGGCAGCTGCTACTTCTGCAGCAGGGGGCTCTCCGCCAACTGCGAGAACACCAACCCGAACAGCGACCTGGCCTGCGGCGTCTTCGGCTATTCGCACACCACCGGCGGCTACGACGGCGGGCAGGCGGAGTACGTCCGGGTTCCCTTCGGCGACGTGAATCCCTTCCCCATCCCCGACGACATGAGCGAGGAGGACGTGCTCTTCCTCAGCGACATCCTGCCCACGGGCTACCAGGCAGCCGAGATGGCGGAGATCTCGCCGGGCGACACCGTGGCGATCTTCGGCGCCGGCCCGGTGGGCCTCTTCGCCGCGAAGTCGGCGTGGCTGATGGGCGCAGGTCGCGTGATCGTCGTCGATCACGTCGACTACCGGCTCGACTTCGCCCGCCGCTACGCGAAGGTCGAGACGGTGAACTTCAAGGAGGTCGGCAACTACGACGTGGTCGGCTGGCTGCGCGATCAGACCGCGGGGCGCGGCCCGGACGCCTGCATCGACGCCGTCGGCATGGAGGCGGTGGGCGATCCCGTCCAGAAGTTCATCGGCCTCGGCCTCAAGCTGCAGGCGGGCAATCCGGTGGTGATCAACTGGTGCATCGACGCCGTCCGCAAGAACGGCAGGGTCTCGATCATCGGTGTCTACGGACCGCCCTTCAACCTCGTCTCGATCGGCACCGCCATGAACAAGGGCCTCACCCTGCGGATGAACCAGTGCAACGTGCATCGCTACCAGCAGCACCTGCTCGAGCACATCCGCTCCGGCAGGATCGACGCCAGGGGGATCATCACCCACCGCCTGCCGCTGGAGCAGGCGCCCTACGCCTACCAGATCTTCAGCGACAAGAAGGACGGCTGCATCAAATGCGTGCTGGTCCCCGGGATGGAGGCGAGCCCCACGGTCCATTGATTCTCGCGTTCTCGCGGCGCCTCGTGGGCCTCGCGAGGGGAAGGAGCGACGACATGAACGGCGAACATCCCGAGATCTTCGGCTGGGGGGCCGACGCCAGGCCCGAGCAGCGGCCGGGCATCCCGCGCGAGCTCGAGCCGGGGAAATTGCGCGGCGCCTGGTGGGACGAGCCCGAGCGGCAGCAGCTCCCCGCAGGGCTCGAGATCACCCTCGGCGAGCAATACGACAGGCTGCCCCCGGCCTTCGCCACCACCCAGCCGCCGAGCGGCGTGAGCGGGATGATGCGCAAGGCCGCCTACCGGATTCCGGAATACAAGGCGACCCACTGGATGATCCTCCTGCTCGCGGACCGGGTGAACGCGGTGGAGTGGAGCCTGGGCAATCGCGGCGAGACGCAGGGCGGCAAGAGCCTGCTCCTGCCGCTCGGCGCCGCAGCTGCGGGGCTCTTCCTCCTGCGCCGGCTGGGCCGCGACGACAAGCGGGTGCGGCGCGAGCGAAAGGAGCACGCGCGCCACCGCCGGGATCCGGGCACCGCCCGGGAGGCTTCGTGGGTTGCGCGGAGCCGGCAGCCTGCACACCGTTAGGCGAAGACGAGGTTCGGGCGTCGCTTACCGGCGGCGTCCGTTGGGCCGGGGTCGGGCTTACATCCCGCCCGGCCCTCTTTCGTTCCTGGCGCGCTCCGACATCGCGGCGCCGACTCGTCAGCCGGCGGGCTGCTCCGGCGCCTCCTCGGGGCAGGCGCCCAGCGGCAGCCGCACGGTGAAGGTCGATCCCCTGTCGACCTCGCTGCGCACCGAGATGCTGCCGCCGTGGGACTCGACGATCCGGCGGACGATGTAGAGCCCGAGCCCCACGCCCTTCTTCCGCCTGCTGGCGCGGGTGCGCTCGAAGGGCGTGAAGATCCGGTCCAGGTCCTCGGACGGGATCCCCATGCCCCGATCCTCCACCTCGAGCACCGCCTCGTCGCCTTCCCTGCGGAGGCGCACCTCGATCGGCGCGTCGGGGCCGTATTTGATCGCGTTGCCGAGGAGGTTGGTGAGCACCTGCTCGAGGCGGCTCCGGTCGAAACATCCCACCAGCCCCTCCTCGAGCCGGAGCTCGATCGGTGCCGACGCGCTCGCCGATTCGTAGGCATGGGCGTCGGCCACCTCCCGCACCAGCTCGGCGAGGTCGAAGGGCTCGACCCGGAGATCGAAGCGGCCGGCCTGCGCGCGGGTGGTATCGAGGAGGTCCGAGGTGAGCTGGATCAGGCGCTGCACGCCGCGCTCGGCGGCAGCGAGCCGCGGCGCGAGGTCGCGCAGCGGCGCCTCCGGATTCTTCTCGATCTGGCGCTCCGCGGCCCGGACCTGCAGACGCAAGGCGGCGAGGGGATTGCGGAGCTCGTGGCTCGCGATTGCCCAGGTCTCGTCGCGGGCGCGTATCGCCTCCTGCGCATCGGCATAGAGCTGCGCGTTCTCCACCGCGGTCGCGACGCGCAGGCCCAGTTCCTGCGCGAGGGCGAGATCACGCTCCTCGAACTGGCGGCCACTCTCGGTCGAGAGAAGCGAGAGGATGCCGACCGTCCTGCCGTGGGCCTGGAGCGGAACGGTGACGGAGGAGACGAGCCCTATCGCGCGGGCGAATTCGATCTCCTCCGGCGTGAAGCGGGAGGCCATGCCGTCGGGGAAGGCCTCGCGGACGAGGATCGACCTGCCCTCGCCGATGACCTGGCCGCGGACGCCGTCCGCGCAGCCGCGGGCGCGGACGAAGTCCTCGGCCAGGCGCTGCTTCTCCGGATCGTGGAGGAAGAGCGCCACCTCGTTCATCCTGCCCGTCGGCTCGATCCGGTCGACGACGCAGCCGTCGGCGAAGCGCGGCACCACGAGGGCCGCCAGCTGCCGCAGGCTCTCGTCGATGTCGAGGGAGGTGGCGAGGAGCCTGCCTGCCTCCGCGAGGAACGCCCGCTCGTCCTCGGCGCGCCTGCGCTCGGTGATGTCGATCATCGCGGCGATCGCCCCGACGATCTCGCCGTCCTCGCTCCGCAACGGCGAAGCCGAGTGGAGGATGGTGCGGCGCCTGCCGTCGAAGGCCACGATCTCGATGGTCTCGTCCCGGCTCTCCTCGCCCCGGGCCAGGGCGCGGCGGGCGCCCCACTCCGTCGGGCCCACCGGCCTCCCGCTCTCGGCCCACCAGGCGCGGTCGTCGAAGCTCCCGTCCTCGGGGCCGGTGCCCACCGGCGCGCCCTCGCCCCAGATCGCGCGGAAGGCGCGGTTCACCGCCTGGAGCCTGCCGAAGCGATCGAGCACGAGCAGGCCCACCGGGAGCAGATCGAGCATCACCGAGAGCCGCCTGCGCTCCGCGTCGAGGTTGCGCCCCTGCGCCTGCAAGGCTGCACGGAGCTGGTGCTGCACCACGCCGGCGGACGCGCGCTCCACCATCGCCCGGAGGAGCAGCTTGTCCTCGTCGGAGAACTCGTTCGCCGTGCAGGAGCTCATGTGGGCGACGCCGATCACCTGGCCCTGCTGCACCATCGGAACGCCGTAGAGCGTCCTTGCGCCGCGGGCCCGGAGCGCCTCGCTCCGGACCATCGGATCGTGGGCGGCGTCGCGGAGCTCGAGGGGCTGGGCGCTGGCAGCGACCGTGCCCGAGAAGCCCTCGCCCGGCTGGACGGCGAAGCTGCCCAGGTCCGTCTCGAGGCCCACCGTGGCGCGGACCCGCAACATGCCGTCGGGCTCCACCAGCAGCACCGCGACCGTGTCGATGGCGGGGTTCTCGCGGAGCAGCACCTCGATGAGCTGCTGGAGGTAGGTGTCCAGGTCGGGTGTCTCCAGCGCTGCGGCGGAGATGCGACCGAGCGCCACCAGGGTCCGGTGGCGGGTCTCGGTGTAGCGATCCACCGCGGTGGCGATGGCGGCGTCGAGCACCTCGTGGAGGAGGGGGATCGCGAAGCCGCTGCCTCCGTCGGAGGACCACCGGGCGAGCACCGCCTGGCGGAGGGTCCCGTACTCCTCGACCACCGTCGCGAGGTCGAAGCCGAGGTCGAGCCGCTGCAGGGCGTGGATGGCGGCGAAGGGATTCTCCCCCGCCAAGCGATCGGGATCGGCGAGGGCCGCCAGCTGGTCGAGGAGCTGGGGCAGATGGTCGCGGAGCGCGCTCGGCGAGAGATCCCGCCCATCGCCACGCTTGCGGACGGCAGCTTCCCAATCCTGGATGATGCCGTCGCGTTCCCGACGCAGGAAGGCGGCAAGTCGCCGTGCGAGGTCGGGTGGCATCGGCGCCGAGGCGATCGCCATAGCTGGGAATCTAGGCATGGGAGGGCATGGGATGGACCCGTTTCGCTACGAAAACCGCTGGGCGCTGGTGACGGGCGCCTCCTCCGGGATCGGTGCTGCCTTCGCCTGGGCGCTCGCCACCCGGGGGATGCACCTGCTCCTCGCCGCGCGGCGGGCGGAGCGGCTCGAGGCGCTCGCGGCGGAGCTCTCCGCGGCCCATGGGATCGAGGCGATCCCCCTCCCCTGTGATCTCGCCGAGCCGGCGGCCCCTCGCCTGCTCTGGGAGCGGGCGAGCGCCGGCAGGGAGATCCACCTGCTCGTCAACGACGCGGGCTTCGGCCTGCAGGGGCGCTTCGACGAGTCCCCCCTGGAACGCCAGCTGGAGATGGTGCGGGTCAACGACCTCGCCCTGACCGAGCTCTGCGGCAGGGCGCTGCCCCCGATGCGCGCGCGGGGGGCGGGCGGCGTGATCAACCTGGGCTCGGTGGTGGGCTTCCTGCCGGTGCCGGGCTTCGCGGTCTACGCTGCGAGCAAGGCCTACGTGCTCACCCTCTCCGAGGCACTCTGGGAGGAGAGCCGCCACGACGGCGTCCGGGTCCTCGCCCTGTGCCCGGGCGGCGTGGGCACCGAATTCCAGGCGGTGGCGGGCTCCGATCTGCCCGCCGGCGGCCTCGGCGTCCTCTCTCCCGATCAGGTGGCGGAGGCCGCCCTGCACGGCCTCGACCGCGGGGTGCCGGTGGTGGTGCCGGGCCTCGCCAACCGGGCGGCGGCAGCAGCGCCGCGCCTTCTGCCCCGCAGCTGGATCACCCGGACCTCCGGCTGGTTCCGGCGGCGGGTGAGCGGCGGCCACTGAGCCGCGGTCAGTGAGCGTGGGCGGGGCCGAAGGCAGACAGCGCCCACATCACGCCGATTCCCGCGAGGAGGGCGAGCGAGAGCGAGAGGCGCTGCGCCTTGTGGCGGTGGAGATCGGGGATGAGGTCCGCCACCGCGAGGTGGAGGAAGGTCCCCGCCGAGAAGGCGAGGGCCGCGGCGCCGAAGCGCTCGTGATCGAAGCGCTGGGAGAGGACGAAGTAGAGCGTGGCGCCGAGCGGGAGCATCAGGGTGAAGAGCCCGGTCAGGAGCAGGGCGCGCCGCGCGGCGTAGCGCTCGTGGAGCAGGATCGCCGCCAGCGAGAAGGACGAGGGCAGCTTGTGGAAGAGGATGGCGAGGAAGACGCTGGTTCCCACGCCGATCTCGATCGCCGTCCCCAGGGCGAAGCCGTCGGCGAGGGTGTGGAGGGACATCCCCACGAAGGCGGCGACGCCCACGGTGCCGTGGGGTGCGTGATCGTGGCCGTGGGCAGCGCCCTCCTCGTGGGCGTGGAGGCCGTGGACCTCGCAGCCCTGCGCCTCCTCCTCCTTGCACCAATGCACGAGCACGTAGCGCTCGAGCAGGAAGAGGAAGAGGAAGCCGCCCAGCGTCCAGGAGAGGGAGGGCAGCCCGCCTTCGTGCAGCGCCTCGGGCAGCATGTGGAAGAAGGCGGCGCCGAGCATCACGCCGGCGGAGAACGAGAGGAGCTGGTTGGTGCGGGAGCGGATCGCGGGGAAGACCACCGGGATCGCGGCGCCGACGAGCGACCCGCCGGTGATGCCGACCACGTAGAGCGAGAGGAGGATCGCCGGGGTCATCTGCGCTTTCCTGCCGTTGCGGCGGGCCTGGTGCGGGCGACGCGCTCGCGGAGGCCGAGCGCCTCGAGGCGCCGGGCCAGCGTGTTGCGGTGGATCCCGAGGTAGTCGGCTGCGGCCGAGACGGCGGTGGTGCGCTCCAGCGAGAGCCGCAGCAGCGCCCGCTCCATCTGCGCCAGCACCGTGTCGTAGAGCGCAGGGAGGCGCTGCTCGCCCAGGCGCTCGAGGAGGTCGGCGAGCTTCTCGTAGCAGAGCGCTTCGAGGGATTTCCGGGTGGCGCGCTGCGCCGGAGGAAGCGAGGCGGGCGCCGCCGCTGCGAGGAGGCGGGGATCGACCACGGCCACGTCGCCCCTGGCGAGCCGCGCCGCCGCCTCGCCCTCGGCGAGCCGCTCCACGTAGAGCCCCGCCCGGGCCAGCGCACGCGCAAGCTCGTCGTCCGCTCGATCTGCCCGCAGGAGCGCCCGCAAGAAAAGCCTCGCCGCACATCCCGCCCGCGCCGGTGCGGACGGGCGGCGCATCCTGCCCGCGAGCCCCCCTAGATGCAACTCCCTTGCATCTTCGTGGCCGCGGGGCTTGCGCGGCTGCCGAGCGAGCGGCTATTCGGGAATGCCCCCGGCAGCCGTGGCGTTCCCGCGCGGGCCGGAGGCCAGGTATCCATGCGTCCACGTACCGCCATCTTGGCCGGCCTCGCCGGCGCCCTCAGCCTCGCCTGCGTCTCGAAATCCGAGGCCCCCGCACGTGCCGAGGGGAAGCCGGAGGCCGAGCAGGCCACCGTGATCTTCACCGCCGACATCTGGGGCCAGCTCGAGCCGTGCGGCTGCTCCGCGGACATGCTCGGCGGCCTCGACCGCGCCGCCACCTGGGTGCGGCAGCAGCGAGCCGAGGGGCCGACGCTGCTCGTGGACGCAGGCGACGCCTTCTTCGACGCGACGGAATACGAGGAGCGGGACGAGCCGCAGGCGCGCCGCAGGGCCGAGGCGGTGGCGCAGGCCCTGGTGTCGATGGGCGTGGACGCCAAGGCGCGCTTCGAGCGCGACACCGTCTTTCCCGTCGAGGCGATGCCCGCGCAGAAGCTCCTCGGCGGCCCGCGGGTGCTCGAAGCAGGCGGCGTGCGCCTCGGCCTGGTGCCGGTGGACGCGCTCCACGGCGCAGGCGCGCCGGCGGCCCTCGCCGCAGGGGTGGCGCAGGCCCGCAAGCAGGGGGCCGAGGTGGTGGCTGCGCTGATCCACGCGCCGCGGCAGCAGGTGCTCGGCCTCTCCGGTGCAGCGAAGCAGGCGGGCGCCGACTTCGTCGTCGGCAGCCACATCGACCGGATCGCCGACGGCGAGGAGGCCCGCATGGTGCAGGCCGAGCTGCCGGTCTTCTTCACCATGGCCCGGGGCCAGAGCCTTCTCGCCATCGAGCTCCTGCTGCGGGGCGAAGGTCCGCTGCAGATCGCCGGCAACCCGGCGGAGCGGGAGAAGGAGATCGCCGGTTTCGGCGAGCGGATCCGCTCCTACGAGAGCCGCATCGCCGCGCTGCCGCCGGACGCGGACCGGGCGCCCTTCGAGATGAAGATCCGCGAGCTGCGCGAGCGGCGCCGCGCCCTCGCCGAGGAGAAGGTGCAGCCGCCAGCCACCGGCAGCTACCTCGCCTGGCAATTCGTCCCGGTGACCGAGGATCGCGCCGGTGATCACGCCGTGAAGGAGATCCTCGCCTCCTACGATCGCGACGTGGCTGCGGCGAACCTCGCGTACGCGCAGGCCCATCCCAGGGCCTGCCCGGAGCCGGCGCAGGGCG
Organism: Vulgatibacter sp.; assembly: GCF_041687135.1. Taxonomy (NCBI): domain Bacteria; kingdom Pseudomonadati; phylum Myxococcota; class Myxococcia; order Myxococcales; family Vulgatibacteraceae; genus Vulgatibacter; species Vulgatibacter sp. The sequence continues at coordinate 657,790 of NZ_JAWLCN010000002.1, forward strand.
AGGCCGTCTACGTGGGGGGAGAGGCGTGCGTGGGCTGCCACGCGGCGGCGCAGGCCTTCTGGAAGGGGACCGGGCACGCCCACGCCTTCGAGACGTTGGAGACGATCGGAAAGCAATACGATCTCAACTGCATCTCCTGCCACGTCACCGGCTGGGAGAGGCCGGGCGGCGCCTGCGACGTGGCCCGGGTCGAGGGCCGCAAGGACGTCACCTGTGAGTCCTGCCATGGCCCCGGGTCGCTCCACGCAGCGGCGCCGACGCAGGTGAAGCTCCCGGCGCAGGTGGGCGAGCAGACCTGCAAGAGCTGCCACACCCCCGAGAACTCGACGGCGTTCGACTACGGAACCTACCTGCAGAAGATCGTCGGGCCGGGCCACGGCGAGAAGGCGAAGTGATGGACGGGACCTTCCTTCGGCGGGCCTGCGGGCACGGAGGCGCCGGCCTCGTCGCAGCCCTGATCGCCCTCGCCCCGCTGGGCGCCGGTGCCGAGCTGCCTGCGCCGGCAGTTGCAGCGGACGAAGCTGCGGCAGACGACCCGGTCGGCGACGACGCGCCGGCGGACGACGCCCTCGCTCCGGACGACGAGATGGAGGCGCTCCGCGCCGTCGAGGCAGCGGCCCTCTCCCGCAACAACCTCCTCGACCTCGACCGGGCGATGCGCCTCCTCGGCCCCGCCAATCCCTGGCGCAGCAGGATCCGCGGCTCCCTCGATCTCGACGCCAGCGAATGGCCCGCGGTGCTCGAGGCAGCGGACGCGGCGCCTGCCCGGGCGCTGGCCGGCGAGCTCCCCTTCCCCGTCGAATCGGTGGCGACCCGCTTCGACATCCCCGTCGAGTACAACGACGCGGTCGCCGAATACCTCGCCTTCTTCCAGGGCCCCGGGCGCGGCTGGTTCGGGCGCTGGATCGAGCGCTCGGGGCGCTACGTGCCGCTCTTCCGCGCCATCCTCCGGGAGCACGGCGTCCCCGAGGATCTCGTCTACCTCTCGATGATCGAGAGCGGCTTCTCGATGCAGGCGCGCTCCTGGGCAGCGGCGGTCGGCCCCTGGCAGTTCATCCCCGGCACCGGCGACATGTACGGGCTGCGCAACGACTTCTGGGTGGACGAGCGGCAGGATCCGGTGAAGTCGACCCGGGCCGCCGCCCGCTTCCTCAAGCGGCTCCACGAGGCGTGGGGCGATTGGTATCTCGCCTGGGCCGGCTACAACGCCGGGCCGGGCCGGGTGAAGAAGGCGGTCGAGCGCTTCGGCACGAAGGATTTCTGGGCGATCGCCGCGGCCGAAGGCGGCTGGCCCAAGGAGACGCGGCAATACGTCCCCAAGCTCATCGCCGCCGCGCTCATCGCCAAGCACCCCGAGCTCTTCGGCTTCGACGATCTCGCGCTCCAGGCGCCGCTCGCGTGGGAGACGGTGGAGCTTCCCGATGCCACCGACCTCGCCGTGATCGCGCGCTGCGCCGGCGTGACGGTGGAGCAGATCCGGGAGCTCAACCCCGAGCTGCGCAGGTGGGCCACCCCGCCCGTTTCCCCCGGCGGCAAGCCCTACGAGCTGCGCCTGCCGGTGGGCACCAGCGAGTCCTTCGCCACCCACTTCGCCGCGGTGAAGCCCACCGAGCGGCTCACCTTCCGCGGCTACAAGGTGCGGCCCGGCGACACGCTGGGCGCGATCGCCATCGCCTTCGACACCACGGTCGAGAACGTGATGCGCACCAACGGGATCAAGAATCCCCGGGCGCTGCGGATCGGCCAGGAGCTGATCATCCCCGTGCCGCCGAGCGCCACGCCGCGCAGCGCCGGGACGCGCCACGTGCGCGCCTCCTCCGCCGGCAAGCGGATCACCGGCGCCACGGGCGGCGGCAAGCACCACGTACTCCAGGCCGGCGAGACCCTCGGCCACGTGGCGCTCCGCTACGGCGTGAGCGTGGACCAGCTCAAGCGCCTCAACGGCATCCGCGACGTGCGCAAGGTGCGGGTGGGCCAGAAGCTCCGGGTGCGCTGACCCGGCAGGATCACAGCAGCCGGGTGTCCTCGTTGCGCTCGGCCACGTCCTTGCCGCGCGAGCCCTCGTTGCGCCCGTCCGCGTACTCGCCGGGGATCGTGCCGCGGAGCTCGAGGATCAGGTCCCCGTCCCGCACCGCGACGATGTCGTCCGACCGGGCGTAGATCTCGTCCGGCAGCAGCCAGCCCTGCTTGATCCGCACGTAGGCGCCCTCGACGGCGACCACGTGGCCGATCTTCTCGCCGTCCGGGTTCCGGACGCGCATGCCCTCGTGCACCAGGCTGGTGTCGACCTGCTCCATCGATCCTTCCTCCTCCGATCACGATCGATGCGCACCGGTGCCGCGAACGGCCTGCCCGCCGCCCTGCCCGGCAACCTGCGTCGCCTCGGCCCTGCGGGCGTCCCGCTCGAACCAGTTGTCGCGGTAGGCCCTGCCCCCGCGCAGCAGCTGCCAGAGAGAGGCCGCCGGGTAGGCGGCGATCACCAGCGGTCCGAGGAGGAGGCATTGGCGCACGTGGGCCCGCTCGTGGGCGAGGAGCGGTGGCTCGCCGAGGAGCGTCCGATCCCGGTAGACGATGGTCGCGCCCCACGTATAGGCGTTCACGCCGGCGGCGCGGAAGAAGAGGGCGAGGGGGCCGCTGCCTGGCGCCACCACGTCGATGGCGCCGTCGTGGATCCGCACCGGCCTGCCGCCGCCCAGGCCCGCCACCACCAGCCCCGCCACGGTGAGCGGCGCCGCCCAGAGATGCCCGATGGCCCGGAGCGCGAGGCTTCGCATCGCTGCAAGCTGGCCACCTGCGCCGGGTGCCGCCAGCCGGGTTCAGCCCTACGGCTCCTTGGGAGGCCCGTTGCTGCCGGCGGGGCGCTGCTGCTGCCCGCCGCGCTCCTGCCGCCTGCCGCCCCTGCGGCGGCGCCTGCGCCTGCGCTGCGTGGGGCGCTGGCCTGCTTCCTCGGGAGCCGGAGGCCGCGCCTCCCGCTGCGGCGGGGGCTGTGCCGAACCAGCGGCCTGTGCCTCCACCGGCTGGGGCTGCTGCTGCTGCTCGGGCCCCGGGCGCTGCGACTCGCCCTCGCGCCTGCGCCGTCTGCCCCCCCCCCTGCGCCGCTGCCCCTCGAGGTCGGCGGGACGCCCTGCCCCCTGCGCGCGCTGCTGCTGGGGCTGCGTCCGCTTCGCCGCGGGGAGGGGCCTGCCGGTGATGAAGGCGTGGCAGCGCTCGAGGAGCGCCCGGGCGTTGGCGTGACGGAGGAGCTTGCGCGCCTCCTCGTAGTTGGCCCAGCGGTAGTCCTTCGCCTCGACCTCGCGCAGCTTCACCGCCGGGTTCGCCACCCGCGCGATGAAGTAGACCACCTGCTTGGAGACGAGCCCCTCGGGGCGCCGGTAGATGTAGCGGATCGGCTCGCGGTAGCCGGGGAGCACGCGCACTTCCTTGACCCCGGTCTCCTCCCAGAGCTCGCGGAGCGCGGTCTCGATCTCGCGCTCCCCCTCCTCGACGCCGCCCTTCGGGAACTCCCAATGCTCCCGCTTGGTCACCGCCGAAGAGATCACGAGGTAGAGGATTTCGCCATCGACCTCACGAAACGGGACGATCCCGCAGGACTTCTCGCGCAGCACGGCAAACCGCCAGTCTTGGGGCCGGTCGCGGGGCGCCTGTACGGCGCCGGGCGTCCCTTGCGTGACGGGGACGGCGGCCCACTTGCCACCATCGTACCCTCGCGCGCGCTCCCGGTCAGCAAGCATGGCCATGGCTGCAGCGAACGGCGGTGCAGGACCCTTACGGGTCCTGCCTCCCTACCGCCTTCAGGCGCCGATCGCCCGGGCGGGATCGAGCCGCGCCGCCCCGCGGGCGGGCGGATAGGCCCCGAGGAGCGCCGCGACGATCCCGAGGGCCACCGCCCCGGCGAGGAGCCAGGGCGGGAAGAGGAAGAAGCTCTCCGGCTTGAAGGGGAACTCGGGCAGGAAGGAGCGCGCCGCGGCGTCCACCACCCGGCCCGCGGCCAGCGCCAGCGCCGCCCCGATCGTGCCGCCGAGGAGGCCCACCACCGCTGCCTCGCCCACCACCAGCAGCGCCACGTCGCGGGAGGTGGCGCCCACCGCGCGGAGGATGCCGATCTCGCGGGAGCGGTTGCGGATCGAGGCGCCCAGGGTGAGGGCGATGTTCACCGCGGCGAGGGCGCAGATGAGGAGCGAGAGGAGCGCCAGGGCGGCGGTGGTGATCGCCACCGCTGCGCCGACCCGCTCGGCGATGGCCCGCTCGCCGTCGTCGATCTCGAAGCCCATCTCCCGGACCGCCTGCGCCAGCGCCGGCACGGCGTCGGGGCTCTTCGCGGTGAGCACCACCGCGGAGTAGCGCTCGGCGTCCTCGCCGAAGTGCGCGTTGAGGCGGCGCGCCGCCTCGAGGGGCAGCGTGATCCCCTGGAGCATCGCCCGGTCGGAGACGCCCACCAGCATCGCGTCGCGGCGCACCACCTGGCTGCCCGCTGCAGCGGAGGCGGTGACGTAGGAGCGGCCGTAGGCGACGGGGAATTGGAAGCCGCCCAGCATCCCGGCCTGCAGCGCCGGGAGGCCGCGGTTCTTCGCGAAGCTCTTGTTGTAGATCTCGAGGAGCCGCGACGAGATCACCACCGGCACCGGCCCCTGCTCGCCAGGATCGACGAAGCGCTCGGGCTGATCGAGATCGGGGGCGACGAGGCCCGGATCGACGCCCTCGCCGAGGATCTCCAGCCCCATGCGCAGCCGCTGTCCGAAGAAGACGCCGTCGTAGCGGGAGACCGCGGGGATGCGGAGCTGCATCTTGCGGTGCACCGCCTCCACCCGCGGCAGGGCCCGGAGCCGCTCCACCGCCTCGTCGTCGAGGTGCACGCCGCCGAAGAGCCCCACCGAGACCTTCGGCGGGATCACCTCCACCAGGCGCGCGTCGGTGGGGAAGACGCGGGTGCGCACCACCTCGCCGACGCCGCTGCCCAGCGCCACGAAGAAGGCGAGCGCGCCGATCCCCGCCGCCACGCCGAGGGCAGAGAGGAACATGCCGCGCTTGTCCCGGCGGAGGTTGACGAGGACGAGCTGCGCGAGCCTGCCGAGCTTCATGCGTGCACCGTGAGCGAGGGGGCGGCTTTCGCCTCGGGGAGGAGTCTGCCGTCGCGGAGGCGGACGATCCGCCGCGCCGCGCGCGAGACCCTCTCCTCGTGGGTGACCACCACCAGGGTGAGGCCGTCCTTCTCGTTGAGCTCGCGCAGGAGCGCGATCACGCCTGCTGCCGTCTCGGGATCGAGCGAGCCGGTGGGCTCGTCGGCGAGGACCAGCTGCGGCTTGCGGAAGAGCGCGCGGGCCAGGGCCACCCGCTGCCGCTCGCCGCCGGAGAGCTGCGCCGGCAGCCGGTGGGCCTTTCCGCCGAGGCCCACGCGATCCAGCGCCGCGAGGGCCCGGGTGCGGGCTGCGTCCACGTCCTCCGCCGGGGCGAAGTAGCTGGGCAGGAGCACGTTCTGGAGCGCGGTGAGCGGCGGCACGAGGTTGAATGACTGGAAGACGAAGCCGACCCGCTCGTTGCGGTAGCGGGCGAGCTCCTTGTCGGAGAGCCGCCCCAGCTCGAGGCCGAAGACCTCCGCCCGCCCGCCGTGATCCCGATCGAGACCGCCGATCACGTTGAGCAGGGTGCTCTTGCCCGAGCCCGAGGCGCCGACGATGGCGAGGAAGTCGCCGTCCTCGACGGTGAGCGAGACGCCGCGCAACACCTCGAAGCGCGCAGCGCCGTCCGCGTAGGCCTTGGTGATCTGCTCGAGCCGGATCATTTGAGCCCGAGGTCCGCGTCGACGACGAGCCCCTCGTCGTCCACGGAGAAGGAGGCGGTGACGCCCTTCACCTCGTCGAGGAGGTTCACCCAGGTCTCGACCACGGCCTTGATCCGGAAGCCGCCGATGCCGTACGCCGACTCGGGGATCGCCCGCAGCGCCTTGGTGAGCCGTGGCATGTCGAGGTGTGCAGCGGAGGCGGAGGCCTGGAAGACCTGCTTCGCCGAGGGGTCGCGCACCTCGAAGATCGGCTGGTCCTTCGCGGCGAGGCGGGCGCGGGCCTTCTGCAGCACGCCCTTGCCGCCGGTGGCGATCAGGGTGTCACCCTGCAGCGTCCAGCTCATCCCCTCGCCTGCGGCGTAGGTGGCCCGGTAGACCTTCGCGCCGCCCTGCTCCTCGGTGGTGACCTTCATCCGGAAGTGCTCGGCGCCCGCGGCGAGCTTCTCCAGGACCTGCGCCGCGCGGGCCGGATCCTTCACCTTTGCGTAGATGGTGGTGTTCACGAACTCGAAGGGGTTGGTCGCCGAGATCGACGCCTCCACCGGCAGGCCGCCGGAGAGATCGATGTCGGGGTTGAGGCCGAGGCCCACCACGATGCCCGGCTGGAGCTGGGCGAGGATCTCGGTGGAGGGATCGATCCCCGCCCGGCGGAGCCGCACGAAGAGGCCGCGGGGGAGCATCCCCTCGATCACCGGCTGCAGCGCCTGCGGCTCGCCGCCGAGGCGGACGGCGAGGAAGTCGTCTGCGGGGAGGAGCTTCACCAGCTCGGCGCCGGCGCTCCTGCCTGCGGGCTCGAGCACCGCGAGCTCCAGGGCGCCGCGGGGCAGGAGCGCCCTGGCGTTGACGCCCTTCGCGCTGGCGGAGAAGCCGAGGGCGAGGCCGTTCTCGAATTGCCTGCCGCGGCGGCCGGCGACCTTCATGCCCTGCGGCATCCACACGGTGAGGTCGCGGGCGCCCAGCTTGCCCGCCATCTTCCGGTAGCCCGGGCTGTTGGCGAGGGACTTCTCCCAGGGGCGCGCGAGGGCGCGGCCCACCGCGTCGACGGCGCCCGCCTCCGAGCCCACCACCGCGTAGCCGTCGCGGAGCGCCCAGGCGACGCGGGCCGGGCCGCCTGCAGCGGCGGCGAAGGTATTCACCTGCACGGGCTTCGCTGCCGGCGCGCCCTCCGGCACGGGCGCCTGCCAGCTCGTCTCGCCTGCAGCGGTGGCGCCGAGCTTCTTCGCGAGGCCCGCCATGTACGCCGAGAATTTCGCCTCGTCGGCGACGCCGATGACGAGGAGCTGCGCGCCCGCCTCGTCCTGCGCCACGGCGAGGCCACGCTTGCCGTCGAGCCCCGCGGCGGCGAAGCCCTCGGGCTTGCGCGGATCGAAGCCGAGCTGCCGGACCAGCGGCCCGAGGATCTGCTCGGTGTTGCGCGCACCATAGGAGGCAGCAGCCAGCTCGGCGAGCTGGGTCTTCTCCAGCTGCGCCACCGTCTGGCCCACCTTCGCCAGGTCGGGGACGTGGACCACGCCCTGTGGCTCTTGCGGCAGGAAGGCGAGCGGGCTCGCCTCGCGGGCTGCTGGCGCCTCGTCCCTGCAGCCGCCGCAGCCGGCGAGGGCTGCCAGGAGGGCGACGACGAGGGCGAGGAGGGAGAGTCTGCGCGCGATCACGGGGGCTCCTTGCGGCGTTCGTCCGGTGGGACGGACGGGGGCGGCTTCTGCTTCAAGCCGCCTACCCGCCCCCCAACGCCCGGCAGCCGTGCTGCCTTCCGAAGGGGGAGCGGGCCCGCCATCCCAACAGAGCGGTACCTGCCGGGCAAGCAGCCTCTCGCTCGTCGCCTGCCTTGCGGTGGAGCGCGCGGCTGCGCTCAGGTCGTGAGCACGACCTTCGTCACCTCGGCGGGCGCGCCGAGGCGCATCGGCGGGCCCCAATAGCCGGTGCCGCAGCTCACGTAGATCTGGGTGTGGGGGCCGTGGCGGTGGAGGCCGCGCACGTAGGGCTGGGCCAGCTTCACCAGGTTGTCGAAGGGCCGGATCTGGCCGCCGTGGGTGTGGCCGGAGAGCTGCAGGCCGACCGCATGGCGGGCAGCCCGCTCGATCTCCGCGGGCTGGTGGGCGAGGAGGACGAGCTCCCGCTCGGGATCGCGGCCTGCGACCGCCGCGGCGAGGTCCGGCTCGTGGCCGAAGCGGCCCGCCTTGTAGTCGTCCACGCCGGCGAGGTCGAAGGAGGCGGCAGCGTCGCCCACCACCACCCGCTCGTTGCGCAGCACCCGGATCCCCAGCGAACGCAGGTGCTCGATCCAGGGCGCCGCCCCCGAGTAGTACTCGTGGTTGCCGAGGCAGAAGTAGACGCCGTGGCGGGCGCGCAGCCGGGCCAGCGGCTCCACGTGCCGCGCCAGCTCCGCCACGCTGCCGTCGACGAGGTCGCCGGTGATCACCACCGCGTCCGGACGCTGGGCGTTGGCCTTCTCGACGATCTGCTCGACGAAGCGCCTGCCGATGGTGGGGCCGACGTGCACGTCCGTGAGCTGCACCAGGCTGAAGCCAGAGAGGGCCCGCGGCAGGCGCTCGAGCCGGACGGGCACCTCCTTCACCTCCACCTCGCCGAGGCCGCCGCGGAGCGCCGCGCCGCCGAAGCCCACCGCAGCCACCGAGGCCACGCCGGCGGCGCCGCGGGAGAGGAGCTCGCGGCGCACCGGATCGGTGGCGCCCTCGCTCTGCCGCGAGGCCCACAGGGCCAGGGCGCCGCTGCCGATCCAGCTGGCGAGGTCGGCGAGGAAGGCGCTCACCACGAGGAGGAAGCCGAGGCCCATCCACGCGTAGGCGGCGCCGGCGATGGGACCTGCCCAATCCCGCGGCAGCGCCCGGGAGAGGGGCATCGCCACCGGCAGGAGGACGGCGAGGAAGACGAGGGCCCAGGTGCCGACCTTCGACCAGGGGGCGGGCCAGCCCGGCGCCCGGACGAGGCGCGACCAGAGGTACCAGTGGAGGCCGACCACGACGAGGGTGGCGACCCCGAAGAAGCCGAGGAAGGAGAGTGCGCGCTGCATGGGACGCCTTTGCTAACCGGGACGCGGGCGGAACGCCACCCCGGGCTTCCGGCACGTCGCGCGCAGGAACGCAAACGAGGGCGGAGGCTGCAAAAGCCCACGCCCTCGTTCGTCTCGATCATCCGCTAGGCCCGTCCGGACCCAGGGGCAATCTCGAAGCGATTAGTAGTCGCCGTAGCCACCACCGCCGCCGCCACGACCACCACGGCCGCCGCCACGGCCGCCACGGCCACCGCCGCCGGCGCCGCCACGGCCGCCACCGCCACCGCCGTAGCCGCCGCCGCCGAAGCCGCCGCCACCACCGCCGAAGCCGCCGCCGCCACCGCCGCCGTAGCCGCCACCGCCGAAGCCGCCGCCACGGCCACCGCCGCCGAAGCCACCGCTACGGGGGGGACGCTCCTGCGCCTCGTTGACGCGGAGGGGACGACCGTCGAGATCCTGCCCGTCCCACGCCGCGATGGCGGCCTGGGCGTCGGAATCCGAGGCCATGGTCACGAACGCGAAGCCGCGGGGCTGGCCGGTGACGCGATCGGTGATCACGGCGACGTCCTCCACCTGGCGACCGTCCGAGCCGAAGGCGGCGCGGAGGGTGTCCTCGGTGGTGTTGAAGCTGAGATTGCCAACGTAAAGCTTGGTACCCACTGAACTTGCCTTTCGAGAACGTCCCCATGGACGCTCTCTGCGCCCCGGCTGCTGCCGGCTGCGCATGAAGTTGGAACAACGGACGCGCTGGGAAAAATCGGCGCGAAGTCTGAAATCAGATCCGGCGGACGTTCGCCGCCTGGAGGCCCTTGGCGCCGTTCTGCACGTCGAACTCGACGCGCTCACCCTCGGCCAGCGACCGGAAACCCTCGGACACGATGGCGGTGTGATGAACGAAAACGTCGTCACCGCCATCCTGCGCGATGAAGCCGAAGCCCTTCGCGTCGTTGAACCACTTCACCGTACCCTGTGCCATTCTTTCTCTTCTATCTGCGGCGGCTGCCCGCCCGTCGAACGATGGCCAGCGCCGTGCCGGCCAACACAGGGTCATTCAAGTCACACTCGAACTTTGCCCCGCGCGCGCAAAGTGGACCGCTTTTCGCGCGTTGGCAAGCGGCACCGGTCGATTCGCCCCCCGGGACGGTCCACCGACCATTCACCAGGCGGCAATCGGGCCGATCCAGAGGCGCCTGCCCACGGGGGGATCCCGGGGGGTGGTGGCCACCTCGTACATCCCCCGGGAGGCCGGCACCAGCACCTCGAAGACGAGGGCTGCCGCAGCGAGCCCCCCGAGGGTCCAGCGCCCCAGGCGCCGCAGCCAGCGCACCGGCCCCGGCCCTGCCGGGAGGAAGTGGCCGAGCAGGAGCGCCAGCGCCAGGCAGGCAGCGAGGTAGACACAGGCGTCGATGGCCAGCGCCATCGGGTCGATGGCGAACGAGCGGGAGATCGCTCCGTTCCACCAGACCCAGGGGAGCGGGAAGCCGTAGAGCGGCGGCAGATCGCCCGCGCGCTCCCAGCGCAAGGTGAGGTAACGCAGGCCGAGGAAGGTGGCGGGAAGGGCCACCCCCAGGAGCAAGCGCCAATCGATCCGCCGCATTGCCGCCCTCCCCGCTCGTGGAGGAAACGATAGGCAGCGCGGCGGGGCCGGGCCCCCACCCGCTCGGACGCCCCGCGCGCTGGTGGACGTCCCGCGTCAGCTCGCCTCGCGCTGGCCGAGGGCGCGGAGCTCGAGGTCGAAGGCGAGGAGGCGATCCAGCTCGCGCACCGTGCTCTCCGCCTCCTCCACCTCGATCGCCAGCGCGTCGAGCTGGTGGGTGACGCCCGCGGGATCCCGCAGGGTGATCGACTGCTCGTGGAGGAGCCGGAGCAGGTCCTCGATCGAGGCGAGCTGGTGGGCGATCACCTCGCGGCTCTCCTGCGCCTTCTCGAAGCGCTCCAGCCGCTTGCCGAGGATGGCGACCCGGCGCTCCTTGATCTCGCGGACCGCTGGCGGCGCGGCGCCGCCGGCGAGATCGACCTGCAATTCGCGGAGCTCGCGCTCGAGCAGCTGGCGATCGGTCCCGCCCAGGTAGCGGCGGTGGTCGTTCAGGGTGAGCAGCAGCCGGAGGAAGGACTGCAGGAGCGCGTCGATTCGCAGCCGCGACTGGGCGGCGATCGCCTCGCCGCCAGCGTCCAGCCTGCCGAAATTCTCCTGGATCCTGGAGGCCAGCGCCTGCAGGCCGAGGAAATGCTCCCGCTGGTTGGGCGCGAGCTCCGCGAGGAGCTTTTCGTTCTGGCGGCTGCGCAGCTTCGCCTGCTTCTTCGCTTCGCGGGCGTCGACCGCCTGCTGGAAGCGGGCGTTGCCGGTGATGGCGCCGAGGAAGACCAGCTCCACCCCGCCGGCGAGGAGCAGGGGCACGTCGCTGCCGGTGGCCATGGCGGTGACCGCGCCGCCGCCGAGGATCCAGAAGCTGGTCCGGTGGCGTAGCGCCGCGCCGAGGTAGCTCATCTGCCTGCGCATCAACGGGCCTCCGCCGGCAGGGCCGCCGGCTCTTCGCCTCCGCCGACGTGGGACGCCGGGCGGATCACCTCGACCGCGGGCGGCGCGGGCGGGCCGCCCCAGATCCGCGCCGCGAGCGCGGGCGCCACCACCAGCTCGAGGGGCGGCAGCGCTGCCCTTCCCTGCCGTGCGGCGGCCCAGGCCATCACCAATTCCGCAGCTGCCGGCGGCGCATCCGAAGCCGGCAGCTCGCCGAAATGCTCGGCGAGGAGCGCGCGGAGCGCCGCCTCGTTCTCGTCCACCGGGCTGCACGCCGCACCGGCTGCGGTCACCAGCACCACCGGATCGATCGGCACCCGGGTCGCCACCGGCAGCGGGCTCCCCACCGGCCCCGCAGGACCGAGCTGCCAGCGCGGCAGCGCTGCAGCCGCTGCACGCCCGGCGCCGAGCTGCCCAAGGGCCTGGCGCGCTCCCTCGACCTCCTGCACCGCCGCGCCTGTCGCCGCCCTGGCGAGGAAGGCCTCCGCGCTCCCGGCGGGCGCTGCGACCGCGCGATCCCCCAGCGCCGCCGCCTCCATCTTCGTCGCTGCCACCACCACCAGATCCCTGCCGCCGCCGAGGACGCGATCGATGCGGGCGCCTTCGGCGAGGGGCCAGGCCCCGGCGATCTCCGCCACCGAGGCGACGGCGCCGTCCACCTCGCCGCGGGCGAGGAAGGCGAGCGCCGCTGCACCGTGGGGGACCGGCACCACCCGCACCCCGCCAGCGAGGCGCAGCGCCGCCGCCCGGGGCGGCACGGCGATCCGCGGCGGCGCCTCACACGGCGCCTCTGCCTGGTGCCAGAGGTGGACCGCGCGCGCCGGCGCCTGCACCTCGGGCTGGCGGAGCGTCCACGAGAGATCGCCCGGCAACCAGCCCGCCCGCGCGGCGCCTGCGACGAGGAGCGCGATCCCGCCGAGCACCAGCAGGCCCCTGCCCCCGGGCCCCAGCTTCACCGCCATGGCCTACCGCCTTCCTTCCCACGTGGGAGCCGACTTCAGCTCTTGCGCTCGAGGCTGCGGGCAGGAAGCGGGATCGCCTGCGCATCGACCGTGTCGATGACGCCCATCTCCTGCTTGAAGCGCTGCACCAGCTCCTGCGCGCGGATCTTCTGGGCCTCCTCCTCGATCTGCACGGTGGTGCCGTCCACCGCCTCGAGGGCCATCTGCATCCGCGCCTCGTTGAAGGCGGTGCGCTCCTCGATCTTGCGGATCATCTCGTCGTGGGTCTGGTCGATCCCCGCCACCTGGAAGGACTCGAGGGCATCGGCCACCTTCGACTGCCACTGCGCCCGGCGGTGATCGCGGATCGCCTGCATCGCCTCGCGGGTCTTCTTCTCCTTCTCCGCGAGGAAGACCTTCTTGAGCTGCACCGCCTTGTCGTAGGCCGCCCGGGCGCCCTCGAGCTGCGCCTCGTTGCGGGCGAGGTGGCCCTGCAGGCTCTGGAGCTGGATCGCGTAGCCGCCGGCGAGGTCGTCGCGGTTGGCGTTGATCGCCGCCTTGATCTTCGCGGTGAGGTCGACCAGCTCGCTCCGGAACTTGCCGTTCTCCTTCTCGAGGAGCGTCACGTTGGCCCGGACCATCGCGATGTTCTCGTTCATCCGCGGGACCTGGTCGTTCATGTCGCGGACGTTCTGCTGGAGGATCAGCTCGGGGTCCTCCACCGAGCTGACGAAGAAGCCGACGAAGGAACGGACGGCGCGCTTGAATCGGGTCCACATCGGGTGGGCTCTCCTGGGGGTTGCCGAAAGAGAACGACCGTAGGCCCCGGGCCGCCGGCCGGACAAGCAAGGGACCCTACGCACACCAGGCGGATCCGGTTCACAGGGTTGGGCAACTAGCAGAAGTGGCCCTGCAGGAACGACGACGCCGCCTTTTGCCTCGTCTCGAGGCGAAGGCGGCGTCGCGTCGGGCGGGCTGGTCCTACTCCGGCCGGTCGTCGTGCTCCACCGGATCCTCGTTGTCGATCGGCTTGCTGCCGGGGATCCCGATGTGGAAGGCCGCGTAGCCCGGCAGCATCACCGGCGCCAGCGAGAGGCCGATGATCCTGCCGCGGAAGGGTGAGATCACCACCGACTTCTCCTTGCGGATCGGGTCGGTGATCGAGCCGAGGATGTCGCCCTCGCGCACCGTGTCGCCGAGGCGCACGTCGCTGACGAGGATGCCGCCGCGCTCGGCGCGGACCCAGCGGGTCTCGTAGAAGATCCGCTGCTCGCCCAGGGAGACGCGGCCGCCCTTCTGCAGATCCATGTGGGCGAGCACGTTGCGGACGCCGATCACCCCGCGCTTGATCTCCTGGCGCTGGAAGCGCATCGGCTCGCCGGCCTCGTAGATGATCGTCGGGATCCCCGCTTCGGAGGCGGCGCGGCGCAGGGTGCCCTTGCCGCCGCGGTTGTGGACGATCACCGTGGCGCCGAAGGCCTTGGCGAGGGTGACGATCCGCTCGTCCTTCAGGTCGGCGCGGATCTGCGGCAGGTTCGAGCGGTGGAACGAGCCGGTGTGGAGGTCGATGAGCGCGTCGCACCGGCGGATCACGTTCTCGAAGAGCGCGTGGGCGATCCGCGAGGCGGAGGAGCCGCGGGGGTGGCCGGGGAAGGCCCGGTTGAGATCGCGGCGATCCGGCAGGTAGCGCGAGCTGGTCTGGAAGCCGTGGATGTTGACGATGGGGACGCCGACGACGGTCCCCGCCATGCCCCGGGCCCTGGTGGTGTCGAGGATCTCCCGGACGATCTCCACGCCGTTGAGCTCGTCGCCATGGACGCCGGCGGTGAGGCAGACGGTGGGTCCGGGCTTCTCGCCGCGGATCACCACCACCGGGATGTCGATGCCGGCGCCGGCGAAGGACTCGCTGCTGCGCAGGGCGAGCTCGCGGACCTCGCCCGGGGGCACGAGCTCGCCGAGGAGCTCCATCGGGCCCCACGGCGGCGGGCCCGCAGGCGGGATGGCGATCCCGTCCGGCAGCGCCGGGCCGGGGACCGGCGGCGTCTCCACCACTGGCAGGGTCTTGCCCGGCTCGAGGGCCTGCGGCGCAGGTGCCCCAGCCGGCGCCTCGGGCACCTTCGCCGGGGCTGCGGGCTGGGACGAAGCGCCCGGCGCGCCCGCCGTCTGGGCGACGGCGGTGAGCGGGAGGGCGAGGATCAGGGATGCGAGAAGAGTCCTGGTTCGCGACACGGCGGCACCATAACAGAGGCTCCGGCGAGAAGCTTCCAGGCACGCAGGCAGGGGCTCGAACATCGGAAGTCCGAGGAAACGCGAGGACTTCCAACGTTCGACGGCGGCAAGGCCTCGCTCCCTCCCCTGCGCCCGTGGTAGAGGCCGGGCCATGATGGAGACAAGTCGCGATCCCCGTGGGCCCCTCGACCTCGCCAGCCTCCTCGACTGGTCGAAGGTCTTCGGAAGGCCGGCGCCCCTCGAGGTGGAGATCGGCTCCGGCCAGGGCGGCTTCGCCCTCGGCCACAGCGCCGCCCACCCCGAGGTGAACCTCGTCGCCTTCGAGGTCCGCAGGAAATTCGCGCGCGAGACCGCAGAGAAGGGGGAGGCGCGGGGTCTGACCAACCTGCGCTGCTTCGCCGCCGACGCCAAGGTGGTGCTGCCCCGGATCTTCGCGCCCCGCTCCGTCGACGTCTTCCACATCCAGTTCCCCGACCCGTGGTGGAAGAAGAAGCACCACGGCAGGCGGCTGGTGGAGGACGAGTTCTCGATCCTCCTCTACAACCTGCTCCGGCTGGACGGGCTCCTCGAGGTCCGCACCGACGTGGAGGGCCGCGGCGTGGAGATGGCCGCTGCGCTCGAGGCGGTGGGCTTCGTCAACCGCTTCGGCGCCGGGCAGCTCGCCCCCTACGATCCGAGCGAGGTCCCCTCCACCCGCGAGCGCGGCTACCTCGCCCGCGGCGAGCCGATCTATCGCTACAAATTCGGCCGCACCGCAGCGCCGCCCCACCGGGCGCAGGCGCCGCTCCCCGAGACCACGGTGGGACCGGAGCAGCGCAGGCGGTAGAAACGACGAAGGCCGCCCCGCGAAGGCGGCCTTCGTCGTTTGGGGCGGCTCCCGCTTCAACCCCCGCGCAGCGTCGCCGCGATCTCCGCTGCGGCGGCGCGGGCCTTCTCCAGGGCGTCGGGCGGGAAGGAGATCGCCGCCACCACCGGGTGGCCGCCGCCGCCGAATTTCTCGGCGAGCCTGGCGAGGTCGTGGGTCCGCGGCACCTTCGCCCAGGGATTCGATCCGATCGAGACCTTGGCGCGCTTCTTCGACGCGGTGACGTTCACCCCGTACCGGCAGTCGGGATGCAGGTAGTAGGGGATGAATTTGTTCACGGTGTCGATGCCCTGGTCGGCGATGTCGTAGAAGACCACGCCGCCCTCGAGGCGGGAGCGCTCGCGGATCAGCTCGACGTTCGTCTGGTGCCTGGCGAGGAGCGGCTCGATCCGGCTGGCGTACTCGGGTGCACTCGCGAGCTGCTCGAGCGATTCGTGCTGCAGCCGCCCGATCAGCCCGTGGAGCACGCCCGCGTCCTTCTCCGCCTCGATCATCGTCATCAGGCGGAGCGCCGGCTCCTCGAGCTCCACCGCCATCTTCGCGTCGGGGAACTGGGCGCCGTCGATGAGCTCAGCCCAGTCGATGAGCTCGCGCATCGGGCCCGCATCCCAGCCGAAGCGCTCGGTGGCGATCTTCGCCAGGAACTTCGTGCAGCTCTTCGCCTGCGGGTCCCAGAACTTCCTCCCGGTGTGGTCCGCGCGGAAATGCGCCTCGTCGCCGGGCTCCTGGAAGGCGGAGATGTGGTGGTCGAAGAACCAGGTGAGGCCCGGGTTCTGCGTGTAGCGGAAGTCGACGATCGCGTTCACGTCGCCGTCGAAGAGGTTCGGCCCGAAGGCGTCGCCGGCGCGGTGGGCGAGTCCCTGGTAGGTGACCTCGGCCGATGCGTCGATGCGCTCCTTGTAGAAGCGGGTGAACGTCGCCGCCGAAGCGAGCCCGTCGAAGCAATTGTCGTGGTAGCAGACCTTGAGCCGCATGCCGCCTTCCAGTCGCACCGCGCCGCTCGATCGCGCGCGGGAAGGAAAGCGGCCGAAACTAATCGCCCGGCGCCGCGCATTCAAGCCTGCTCGCACGCGGCGCGCGTGATCAGTAGAGCGGCGCGAGGAGCGCCGCCGCCCGCTCGAGGAGCCAGCGGTCCTTCGGACCGAAGGCCGCGGGCCGATCGGAGTCGATGTCGATCTGGGCGAGGTAGCGGCCGCCGCGCTTCACCGGCACCACGATCTCGCTCCGGGTCTCCACCGAGCAGGCGATGTAGCGCTCGTCCGAGAGGACGTCGTCCACCACCAGCGTCCTGCCGCTGCGCGCCGAGGCGCCGCAGATCCCGGCGCCCACCGGGATGCTGGTGTGCTCGGTGGGCCTGCCCACGTATTCGCCGAGGACCAGGGCCTCCCCCCGCAGCACGTAGAGGTAGATGCCGGTGTAGAGGGGCCTCGCCCGCTGGAGTT
Source organism: Vulgatibacter sp. (assembly GCF_041687135.1). NCBI lineage: Bacteria > Pseudomonadati > Myxococcota > Myxococcia > Myxococcales > Vulgatibacteraceae > Vulgatibacter > Vulgatibacter sp. The sequence continues at coordinate 674,577 of NZ_JAWLCN010000002.1, forward strand.
GCCGCACGAAGGCGCGGCGCTTCTCCGGAGCGGAGCCGGGACCCGTCGTGATCCGGGCGAGTGCGTCGAGGATGGGCTGGGCGTCGAGCATGGAGGCGCACGATAGCCGGTGGGCGCGGCCGCATCCAGCGATGCGGGCAGGCAGGCGTGCCCCGTGCCGCCCGCTGCGGGCCCCGCGCCACGTGCAGAGCTTCTTCGAACAGCCGCTCGCTCTACGAGGGCGCGCGCGAAAGGAGCTCCTCATGCGGGACCATCGCAGGATCCTCGGCCTGCTCTACATCGCCTGGGCGGTGCTGCAGCTGGTCGGCGCCATCGGCATCGCGATCTACGGCAAGATCGAGCTGGCGGTGCCCTGGCTCTACTGGCTCTCGACCGTCGTCGTCTCGGTGGCCTATGCCTGGGTCGGCTGGCGGCTGCGCCTGCACGATCCCCGGGTCCGCGTCGCCGCGATCCTCCTCGGCGTGCTGGCGCTGCTCTCCTTCCCGGTGGGCACGGTGCTCGGCATCTACGCCCTCTGGTCGCTGCTGCGCCGCCCCCAGACCAGCGAGGCGGCGCAGTAGAGCGGGAATCTAGTGCACCGAGGGCGGCACGTCGCCTCGGTCGGCGGGGGTGGTGTAGATCCCCGGCCCCTCCGCCCGCGGCTGCTGCTGCTGCTGCTGCGCGGGCACCTCGACGCGGGCGGTGCGGGCCTCGCCGCGGCCACCGGCCCAGCGGCGTCCCCTGCGGAGCAGGGCGCCGGGCTGCGCACCGGCGCCGATCACGCCGCCGGCAGCGGCGCCGAAGAGCGCGCCGAACAGCGCGAGCATCGCGAAGCCGATCGCCAGCCGGATCGCGCCGGCGGTCGCTCCCGCCACCAGGGCGAGGTTGCCGCCGAGGATGGCGAAGAGCGTGGCGCTCGCGGTGCCGTAGAGCCCCCAGACCAGGAGCCCGTGGAGCAGGCCGCTGGTGCGGGAATCGGCGCCTGCGGTCCGCGCGGCGACGTAGCCACCGACCAGCGCCCCGACCACCACCATGCCCAGGGTGACGATCCCGCCGAGCCAGCCCCAGGCCGAGCTCTCCCCCGGCTCGATCAGGGCAATCAAGCTGCCGAGCAGCTCACCGGTCCACGCGGTCGCCACCGCGAGCACGGTGCCGGCGAAGATCGCGGCCCAGCGCAAGCCGGTGCGCCTCTCTCCCATCGATGCATTCATGTGCGGCCTCCTTTGGATCGGAAGGTGCGGAATGCCGCGCTGCGCCGACAAGCCACGGCCAGCCCGGCGCACGGCGCAGGAGCGAGCCCCCGCAGCCCGCAGGCCGACGGCGCCGTGTCCACTTTTTCCGGGTAGCGGAGGGCTTCATGTTCGAGCAGGTGACGGCAGCCATCGACGGATCGCCCGCCTCCTTCCGGGCGGCGGCGCTCGGCGCCGAGGTCGCAGCGGCTGAGGGCGGCTCCCTCGAGCTGGTGGCGGTGGCACCGCCCCGGACCGATCTGGCCACGCGCCTCGGAATCACCGGGGCGGAGCCGGAGACGGAGCACGAGCGGCGCCTGGCCGATCTGCGCTCCGCCGAGACGGTGATCAGCCGCAACGTGCCGCTGCGGCGGGCGGAGGTGGTCGACGGCCCGGTGGTCGAGTCGATCCTCGGGCGCTGCGAGCGGGGGCGGGAGGGCCGGCTGATCTGCGTGGGGAGCGGCAAACACCGGCTCAAGCTGGGCTCGGTCTCCGCAGCGGTCCTGCGGGAATCCGATTGCCCGGTGCTGGTGGTGCGCGAGGGCTCGAGCCGCGGGCCGCTGCTGCAGCGGCTGCTCGTGGGCTTCGACGGCACCCCCGGCTCGCTGCAGGCGGTGGATGCGGCGGCGGATCTCTCTGCCCACACCGGCGCCGAGGTCCACCTGGTCTGGGTGCTGCGTCCCTCCTTCCCGATGCCGCCGCAGGGGCTGCCGCTGAGCGGCGCCGAGGTGCAGCAGCTCGCCGGGGAGCCGGAGGTGCGCGAGATGCAGGAGGCGGCGCGCCGGATCACCGACGCCGGCGGCAAGGTGGCTCGCAAGACCTTCGAGCTCGGCAAGGCGGGCGATCGGATCCTCGCCCTCGGCGACGCGTGGGACGTCGACCTGATCGTGATCGGCGCCCGGGGCCGCACCCCGGCGCGGCGCCGGTTCATCGGCGGCGTCTCCGACCGGGTCGCCGCGCGGTCGATGCGGCCGGTCCTGGTGGTGAAGTAGCAGGCGAGGGCTCGTCCGCCCCATGCGGTCTCCCGCTTCACCCCCGGGGCAGATCCTTTCCCATCCGTTCCCCGCCGCTTCCCACCCGGCGCCGCTTCTGCCCAGCTGCGGCAGCCTTTTCCCGTCGGCGCAGCCTTTGCTCCTCGAGACCCGCAGCGAAGACCGCCTTGCTGGGTGGTCGGGAGGAGTGCGCGTGCCAGGCAGGAAGCTACAGGGAGCGTGGGCAATCGCATGCGCGGTGGCGCTGGCCGTCGCCTGCTCGCCGTCCGAGGGCGACGTGGTCGACCGGGATCCGGTGGGCGGCGGTGCAGGTGGCGACGGCGGCACCGGCGGGCTCGGCGGCAGCGGCGCCGTCGGCGGCATGGGCGGCAGCGGCGGCATGGGCGGCAGCGGCGGCAGCGGCGGGCTGGGCGGCATCGCTGCAGGTGGCAGCGGCGGCGCTGGCGGCGAGGGTGGAGCCGGCGGCAGCGGCGGCCCGCCGCCCGACATCAACACCGGCGAGAACCTCCGCTTCTGGCGGGCCGGCAACGGCGTGCCCGGTCCGGTGCGCTCGATCGCCGCGGACCGCGGCGGCAACGTCTGGGCGGCGAACGAGGCGGGCCTGCTCCTGCTGCGCGCAGGCAGCGAGACGTGGGAGAGCTTCGACGACGGCGACGGCGTCGCGCCCTACAAGACCATCGCCGTTGCAGGCGGCAGGGACGGGCAGGTCTGGGTCGGCTACGAGGGGCTCTTCCCCGACTCGAACTATTTCGACGATCCGCCCGAGATCGCCAAGAGCGGCGACGTGGATCTCTTCCAGCTCGACGGCGGCGGGCTCGAGCTGGTCCGCCACTACGACATCTCGACGCCCCCGGGCGTCGAGCCCGGCTACCCCGACGGACGCGACCTGCTCCGCACGTGCTACGAGATCGTGCCGGTGCTCGACGGGACCTGGGCCGGCGACGTCTGGTTCGGCTGCAACCACGGCGTGGCGATGTGGAGCAAGCGTTTCAACGAGATCCAGGAGCACCAGCACACGGCGATCTGGCGGGACGGCACCGACAGGACCGGCGACTTCCGTGGGCTGGCGCTGGCCCCGAACGGCAACATCTGGATGGCGGGCGCCCACAAGGGCGGCCTGCTCCGCTACGCCGACGAAGGCGGGCAATTCTGGGCGCGGTTCGAGCCGGAGGTCGACATCTGGCCGGAGGGCGTCGCCCTCGACGCGAAGGCCGACGATTGGACGATGGCGATCGTCGACGACGGCAACGGCGGGATCTGGGCCGGCAGTTTCGGCAACGGCCTCGCCCACATGGCGGCGGACGGCAGCTGGTCCTACCTGCAGACCGGGCAGGGGCTCCCCGACAACCGCGTCTACGACATCGCTCTCGACACCGACGGCAGCCTCTGGGTGGCGACCGACGCAGGCGTGGTGCGGCTGAAGAACGGGCGGTTCAGCAACACGCTCAACCCCGCCAGCGGGCTGCTCGGCACGCCGATGTCGGTGAGCATCGACCGGAGCACGAGCCCGCGGCGGGTGCTCATCGGCACCTCGGTGGGCGCTGCGATCTACGACGGCCCCTGACGCTGCTGCCGGTCGTGAAACGGAGAAGGCCCCGCGTTGTCGGCGGGGCCTTCTCGTTCTACCGGGCATTCTCGGCGAGCGCCTACTCCGCGGTCACCGTCAGGTCGAACGCGCCACCGGTGGTGCCGTCCTGGTTCGGCCAGGTGTCGACCACCACGAGATACTCGCCCGCAGCGACGTTGGTCAGCTCCACCCGCGAGAGGAAGTTGCCGGTGTTCACGTCGACGTCGTCGTTGCAGGCGAGGCCCGCGCCGTTGTCCTCACCGCAGCCCGCGTAGACGTAGAGCACGGTGTCGATCAGGGTGTTCTCGCTCTCGGTGCTGATCGTGAGCGAAGCCACGTCCGACTCGAGGACGATCTTGACCAGGCTCTCCGGGAGGAGGCCCGGGTAGCCCCACTGCTCGACGCCGCAGGAGGCGGGCGGCTCGTAGAGGCTGCGGGCGCCGCCGGTGACGTTGCCGGTGTGGAGGCCGCCGACGGTGGCGACCGCCGCGTCGCCGCAGGCGTTGACGCGCAGGGTCTGGAGGGTGACGCAGACCGGGGCGACGTCGACCGTCTCGCAGAGCTGGTCGTCGGCGCAGCGGTTGAGCAGGCCCTCGGGATCACAACCCTCGCCCTCGCCCACCAGCGGCGGCCGGATGAGCTCGGTCTGGATCGTGTCGCTCGTCATCTTGCCCGAGTCGACGAGGGTGATGTCGAGGCGCACCGCTGCAGCTGCAGCGGGGATCGCCTGGAAGAAGCCCTCGATGGTGCGGCCACCGGTGAAGGTCTTGCGGCCGGTCACCGCGGGATCGAAGGCGATGAAGACCTCCTCGACGGGCGTCGGCTGGATCCCCTCGAGCGGGATCACGTCGCCGGCCTGGTCGCGGAACTTCACGTTGACGCCGGTGGCGTCACCGTCCTCGTCGCCGCCGTCCACCGAGAAGATGAGGTCGTTGCCGACGCGGTTCGCGGTGGCGCCGGTGATCGTCGGCGCGTTGTTGGGCACGCAGACCCACTCGAAGTTCACGCTGGCGCAGCGCAGGCCCTCGTCGCAGGCGCCGTACTGCTCGGGCGGCAGGTTCGGCGAGGGGCAGGTCTCGCCCTCCTGGAAGACCGGCACCAGGATCGCGCCGAGCGCGTACTCGATCTCCTGCGCGGTCGCCTGCGAGTCGATCACGAAGTAGAGGACCTGGTCCTTCTCGACCCGGAGCTGGCCCGCGTTGATCTGGCCGGAGGCCACGTTGCAGGCGAGCTCGTTGGAGGTGTCGGCGCAGTCGCTGTGGAGCGAGACGACGATCTGGCCGGCAGGGGCGGCGCCCCAGATCAGGTTGCCGTTGTTGCCCGCGGTGTAGGAGTAGAAGACCTCGGCGCCGTCGCCGCCGCAGCTCGCCTCGAAGGTCGAGCTCGCGGCAGGGAGCTTGCCCTGGTGGACGCGGATGCGGTTCGCGTCGAGCTGCCCGACGGCGTTGAAGTTGAGGGGCGTGGCGCAGCTGTTCTGCTCGAAGGTGCACTCGGGGGAGCAGCCGTCGCCGGGCTGGGTGTCACCCTCGTCGCAATCCTCGCCATCGTCGACCACGCCGTCGCCGCAGACCCCGGTCTCGCCGCCACCGGCACCGCCGGAGCCGCCGGCGCCACCAGCGCCCCCGGTCGCCCCGGAGCCGCCGCTGCCACCCGTGCTGCCGCCACCACCACCACCGTCGCCGCCGCCACAGGCCACGAGGCCGGCGCTGGCGGCGAGAATCACTGCCGTAAGAAGCTTCCGCATACGTAACGCTCCTCGCGGACACACTCCCGGTGCGGGGTGCGCCCTCGTCTCTTCGCAAATCCAGCGAGCAGGCGCACGACTGTGTCGGGAAGCGACCGAGTGTGTCAAGGCGAGGGCGCGGTTGACGCGCTGCGATGCTGCGTTAAGTGGTGGGGGTGATGCGAACCTTCTCCATCGAAGAAGCGAATCGACTCGTCCCCTTCCTCCAGCACACCTTCGAGGAGGTCCGCGCGGCGATGGTGCTGGCGGCGCAGCTCACCGAGCAGCTGGCTGCCCGCGGCGACGCGTCGCCGCCAGGGGCCATCGTTCCCGAGGAGCTGCCAGCCGATCACCGGCAGATGCGGGAGGCCCGCGACGAGGCGGTCCAGCGCATCCGCGAAGGGATCGGCAGCGTGCTCGAACAGGGGATCGAGGTGAAGCGCCCGGATGGCCTGGTGGATTTTCCCACCCGCCGCAGCGGGCGTCCGGTCCACCTCTGCTGGCGCTTCGGCGAGACGAGCATCTCCCACTGGCACGAGCTGGCGGAAGGCTTCGGCGGCCGCCGGGCGATCGAGAACCCCGGCCGCTTCGAGCAGGCCTTCCTCAACTGATCGGTGCCGCCGCGCTGCAGCCCGTGCGTCTCGCGCGCCACGGCGATGCCCTCTTTCAGTCGATTTCGACGGCGGGGCGGAGGCCGTCGGCGAGTTCCGCGTGGCGGAGGAGGCGGGCCACGTCCTCGGCGGTGGCGTCCGGGCCGATGGCGTCGTAGGCCGCAGCGATCAGGTCGCCCAGCGTGGTCCGGATGCGCTTGCCGCTGCGGACGCTGGCGACGGGGGCGGGCTGGATGCGGGCTGCTGCGCTGGTGCCACGGCTCATGACGTCCTCCGGGGCGGCCGGTTGGTGAAGGGTTGTGGCCGCTTGGTTGCGTGGAGGCAAAGCAGCCGGCGTGCCAGCGCCCAACGACGCCGCAGCGCGGGTTTGGGCCCGCTCGCCTGCCTGGCGGCCTTACGTTTTTACAGGGTGCCGCTCCGAGGCCCCGGCATTCTTGCAACGGGCCCTGCGGCACCCTGTAAGCGCTACCGCCAGCGCCGCCGCGCGAAGATTGCGGCGAGGACGAGGCCCGCCGCCACCGAGCAGCCGGCGATGACCCACCAGATCGCCTCGACGCCGAGGCCGAGGGAGGTCGCGAGCAGGATGAGCGGCAGCCTCGCCCCGTGGGCGACGACGCCCACCCAGAGCGGCGGGAGCGTGTCGCCTGCCCCCTCGAAGGCGCCGGTGAGGACCTGCTCCACCGTCTGCGGCGCCAGCGAGAGCGCGACGATCGCGAGATAGGTCGCCCCAGCGGCGATGGAAGCGGGATCGGCTGTGAAGAAGCGGGCGAAGGTGGCGCCGCCGAGGGCCAGCACCACCGAGCAGGCCGCAGCCCACAGGCCGCCGTGCCACGCGGCGCGGACCGCCACCGCCCGGGCCCGCACCACATCGCCGGCGCCGAGCGCCTGCCCCACCAGCGCCTGCGCCGCCCCGGCGTAGCCCACCGAGGCCAGGTAGACCACCGACTCGCAGCGGTGGCCGATGGCCATGGCGGCGAGCTGCGCGGTGCCGAAGGCAGCCACCTGCGGCGTGATCCCCACGTAGATGCCGGCGAAGCCAGCGCCAAGGAGCGCCGAGGGGGTGCCGATCCGAAGGGTGGCGGCGATGCCGCCTGCGGTGGGACGCCCGCTGGCGAGCCCCTGCCTGCGCCGCACCACCGACCAGAGATAGAGGGCGGTGCCGGTCTGGGAGAGGCCGGTGGCGAACCCCACCCCGGCGACCCCGAAGCCCGGCAGCGGCCCCCATCCGAAGATGAGGAGCGGATCGATGAGGAAGTTGGCGAGCACCGCCACGAGGCCGGCGCGGGCAGGGGTTCTGGTGTCTCCGGTGGCGCGGAGAGCTGCGTCCGCCGCGTCGTGGGCGCACCAGGCCGGCGCGCCGATCACCAGGGCCCGGAGGTAGGCGAGGGCCTGTTCCCGTACGCCGGGGCTCCCGCCCTGGAAGTCCACGAGGGCCGGGGCAGCGAGCCAGAGGGCGAGGCCCGCAACCGCCGCCACCAGGAAGGCGGCGCCGAGGCCATCCCTGGCGGCGCGGCCCGCCGTCGCCGGGTCCCGGGCGCCGGTGGCGCGGGCTACCCGGGCGGCGAGGCCCACCGAGGCGGCGAGGCTCAAGGAGGTGAGGCCCCAGCCGAAGAAGGAGGCGGTGCCGAAGGCGGCGAGGCCGTCCGCGCCGAGCCTGCCGCACCACCAGGCGTCGGTGAGGACGAAGAGCCCCTTGAGCAGGGTCGTGCCGATCGCCGGGAGGGCGAGCCGGAGCAGCGCCCGGTCGAGGGAGGGAGGATGGGCTGCGACGGTGGGCGAGGGGAACGACACGGCCAGGCAGACCCCCGGAAAGCGGGCGCTTGTACCACGAACCGCCCCGAACTTTCGTTTGCGCCCCCGCTGGAAGGGTGGCAGATTCGGTTCCAACTCCCGGCTTCTCGGTTCTGAAGCCTGGGACGGGCCGCGGCCCTGGCCCCGAGGCCGGAGCGGCCTGCAAAGCTGGGGGACCCATGGGGATCCCCGCCGATCTGGATGGTTCGCCGCTGCCCTGCCTCCGTGTGGAGCAGGCCCGGCGGCAAAGGGATTTCTTCGAGCGCAGCTGGCCGGGCACCGAAAAGCCGCAGGCCCCGCTGCAGGGAAAAAGGGTTTCGTGGCGGGGACGGGGGCGTCTCCCGCCCGGTTTTCGCAGCCTCGAAAGGCTGCATCACCTCCGGACGCTGCCGGAGGCGCACGGGAGGAGAGGAAGCGCGGCCACCCCACCCCCGCAGGCAAAGGGGAAAGGGTCCCGCCCGGGCAGACATCGAGGGTCGATCAGCCCCACCCATCGAACCGTCGCCCCGCACCCGCGGTGTCCGTGCCGAACACGAGACGACTGCAGGGCGTTTCCTCTCGTGGAACCTTCGCCGGCGCCCAGGGCGCGGCCCTCAGAAGAGGTCCGCGCGAGGCTCCGCAATGTCTTCCATTCTGGTGATCAACGCCTCGGGCTCCGAGTCGCGGGTTGCCCTCATCGAAAACGGCCAGATCTCGGAGTTCTACCTCGAGCGGAACAAAGAGAAGGGGATCGTCGGCAACATCTACAAGGGCCGCGTGGTCCGGGTCCTCCCCGGCATGCAGGCCGCGTTCGTCGACATCGGCCTCGACAAGGCCGCCTTCCTCTACGTCTCCGACGTCTACTACGACCCCGACTTCTCCGATCAGCAGTTCGAGCTGACCGAAGGCGAGCACCCCGAGCACGAGGGTGTTCCCGACGAGTACGCCGCTGCGATGGCGCCCGCAGGCGAGGAGGAGGAGGAAGGGGCCGCTGCGCCCGCAGCCAACGGCGACGCCCGCAAGGCCGAGGCGAAGCCGAGCAAGGCCGAGCAGCAGCAGAAGGCCCGCGAGAAGAAGGAAGCCCAGAAGAAGGAGGTCAACATCCAGGACCTCCTCAAGGAGGGCCAGGAGGTCATCGTCCAGGTCGCCAAGGATCCCATCGGGACCAAGGGCGCCCGGATCACCTCCCACATCTCCATCCCGGGGCGGCACCTCGTCTTCATGCCCACCGTCGATCACGTGGGCATCTCGCGGCGCATCGAGAACGAGAAGGAGCGCCGCCGCCTCCGCGAGATCGTCGACGCGCTGCGCCCCCCCGGCACGGGCTTCATCGTCCGCACCGTGGCCGACGGCGTTCCCGCCGAGAAGCTGCAGGCCGACGCGCGCTTCCTCATCCACATCTGGAACGAAATCGGCCGCAAGAAGGACAAACTCGGCGCCCCCGCCCTGCTCCACCCCGATCTCGACATCGTGCTGCGCGCGACCCGGGACCTCTTCTCCGCCGACGTGGAGAAGCTGGTGATCGACGATCGTGCCGAGTACGAGCGGATCATGCGCTTCGTGCAGGCCACCGATCCGGCCCTCGCGTCGCACGTGGAGTACTACGACGGCGAGGATCCGATCTTCGACGCCTACGGCATCGAGCACGAGATCCAGCGGGCGCAGTCCCGCAAGGTGTGGCTGAAAAGCGGCGGCTACATCATCATCGATCAGGCCGAAGCGCTGGTGGCGATCGACGTCAACTCGGGGCGCTACGTCGGCAAGAAGTCGCTCGAGGAGACGATCACCAAGATCAACATCGAGGCCGCCAAGGAGATCGTCTACCAGCTCCGCCTGCGCAACATCGGCGGCATCATCATCATCGACTTCATCGACATGGACAAAGCCCAGAACCGGGACAAGGTCTTCAAGGCCTTGCAGGAGGCGCTGGGCCGCGACAAGGCGAAGACCAACGTCCTCAAGATCTCGGAGCTGGGCCTGGTCGAGATGACGCGCAAGCGCGTGCGCGAGTCGATCGGCAGGATGCTCAACGAGTCGTGCCCCTATTGCGAGGGCCGCGGCACGGTGAAGAGCAAAACGACGGTGGCCTACGAGATCTTCCGCGAGATCCGCCGCGAATCGTCGGCGTTCCGCGAGCAGCTCATCGTGGTCAACTGCCACCCCGAGGTGGCGCGGCTGCTCCAGGGCGAGGAGCGCGACGCCCTGCGCTTCCTGATGGACAAGCACAACAAGACCATCCAGGTGAAGCCGCAGCAGCACTACCACATCGAGCAATTCGACCTGTACGGCAAGCAGGAGAAGAAGGGCGAGCGCCAGCAGCAGCAGGGCGGGCAGCAGCGCCGGGACGGCAAGCGGGACGAGAAGCGGGAGGAGAAGCGCGGCGGCGGCCAGCAGCAGGCGCAGCAGCGGCAGGAGCGCGAGGGCCGGGGCGAGAAGCGCGAGGAGCGCGAAGGAAGGCAGGAACGCCGCGAGGAGCGGGAGCGCCGCGAGGATCGCGCCGCTGCGGCTCCGGCTGCACCGCCTTCCGAGGCACCGCAGGCTGCGGCGCCCTTCCCCACCGTGCCCGAGCACCGCAACGGCGCCAGCGCTGCCGAGGTCACCGCCTCCACCGCGGAGCCCGCAGCAGCTGCCGGCGCCGAAGCGAGCAAGGCCGGCGGCGAGCCCCCCGGCCAGGCGTGAGCCGCCCAGCGGCTCGATCCCCGGCGGAGCGGCAGCGCCGTTCCGCCGGCGACGTGGTCGCCGCACTGCCCGAGGTGCTGCGCGGCTTCGGCGCGGAGCGATTGCTGCTCCGCGCCGCAGCGCTCACCTACCTGACCATCGTCTCCATGGTGCCGCTGCTCGCGGTGGCCCTCTACGCGCTGCAGACGCTGCAGCTCGTCGATCTCCAGGAGCCGGTCCGCCAATTCCTCCTCGAAAACCTCGCCGTCGGCGTCCGTGAGGGCGTCGTCCGCGAGCTCTCCCAGGTGATCGAGAACGCCGGAGCCGGCGTAGAAGGAGGCCTCGGCCTCGTCTTCCTCCTCGGCTCCGCCGTCCTCCTCCTCCGCAACATCGAGAAGGCCTTCGACGACCTCTGGAGCATCCACGCGCCCCGGCCCATCGCGCAGGCGCTGCCCCGCTACCTCGGCCTGCTCCTCGCGGGGCCGGTGGTCCTCGGCCTCTCCCTCGCCGCCACCGCGGCGCTGCGCGCCCTCGCCGCGCTCTACCGGCTGCCCTTCGAGCAGCGCCTCGTCGCGCTCGTTCCGCTCGTGCTCTCGGCGGCGGGGCTCACCCTGATCTACGTGATCGCCCCGGCGGCGCGGGTCCGCTGGAAACCGGCGCTCCTCGCCGGCGTCCTCGCCGCGATCGTCTGGGAGCTCGCGAAGCTCGGCTTCGGCCAATACGCCGCCTACGCCGTGCGGACCGACTACCTCTACGGCCCCCTGGTCGCCATCCCGCTCTTCCTCGTCTGGATCTACGTCACCTGGCTCATCGTCCTCGCCGGCGGCAGGCTCGCCTTCGCCGTGCAGCACCCGCGGGCGCTGCGCCTCGCCGGCAACGAGGAGGCGCTCGCCCGGGTGCTCGAGGTTTCCGCCGCGCGCTTCGCCGTGGCGCTCGCCGCGGTGCAGCTGGAGCGGCGGGCAGCGCCCACCGTCCACGGCCTGGCGGTGGAGCTGGGCCTGCCCGAGGGGATGGTCCGCTCCCTCGCCGAAACCCTCGGCGGCGCGGGCCTGGTCGTCACCGGCGGCAAGCGGGTGGCGCTCGCGGTGCCCGCCGATCGGGCCTCGCTGGGCGAGGTCCTGCGGGCGGTCCGAGGGCAGATCTCCGCCCGGGATTTCGCCTCCGATCCAGCGGTGCAGCGCCTCGTTTCGCTGCTCCGGGAGGCCGACGGAGCTGCCGCCGCCTCGCTCGAAGGTCACCCTCTCGCCCATTTCGTCGGGGGTGTAGGCGACGGGAGCAGCGTGCCCCTTGCGAAAGCCTAACGTTTTGATAGGCTTAGGCCTCTTCCTCACCTGGCTGGCCACCAAGCGGCCTCCAGCAGATCCTGCCGTCGCGCGGAGTGGCCGATGCTCAAGTCCGACCTGATCAGCATTCTGGTCCAGAAGAAGGGGATCACCCAGAAGCAGGCGGAAGCGACGGTGGAGACGATCTTCGAGTCGATGAAGGTCGCGCTCTGCAAGGGCGAGAACATCGAGATCCGCGGTCTGGGCGCCTTCCACGTGAAGCATTACGAGGGATACCAGGGGCGCAATCCGAAGACCGGCGAGGTGATCCCGGTGAAGCCCAAGCGCGGGATCCTCTTCCGCACCGGCAAGGAGCTGCGCGACCGGGTCAACCGGGCCGCCGGGCAGCCGATGCCGGTGGACGACGACGACGGGGACGACGACTGATCGTCTCGGGTGAGGCGTGCGCCTCGAGGCCTGCGGTGCTCTTTCGAGAGCCGGCAGGCCTTTCTCGTTCCTGTGCGGCGATGTGGGCCGGGGCGGCACACGGAGAGCGGCAGCGGGCGGGGATCGAGGCCCGGGCCGGAATGCGAGCCGCCCCACGGCGTTTTCGGAGGCACCGTCCCTCCATTCCTCCGAGAGCCGAAGACCGATGAAGCGACTCCTCCTCCTCGCAGCGCTCACCACGCCAGGGTTCGTCCTCGCCGCCGTCACCGCGGACGCGGCGCCGCAGGCTGCCGCGCCTGCACCGGCCTCCGCGCCTGCGCCAGCGCCGGCTGCCGCTGCGGCAGAGGCGGTCCCCGCGGTCGGTGCCCGTTCGCACGAGGCCCATCCCGAGCTCGCCGGTCTGCCGGCGCAGGCCCTCGCGGTGCGGGTGGAGCCCGCGGGCGCCACCTCCCCCCTCGCCGTCGGCGTCTGGCCCGGCGCGCCCTACCAGGGAGCGCTGCTGGTCGTCGACGTGGCGGCACCTGCAGCGATCACCGACGCGACCGGCACCTTCCTCGGCAAGAAGCTGATCTGGCACCGCCTCGACGAGCGCACCTGGCGCGGCATGGGCCCGGTGCCCGACGACGCGAAGGTCGGCGGCGCCTCCCTCGCGGTGGAGGTGAAGGCAGGCGGCGCGAAGCTGAAGCGCACGATCGATCTCGAGGTGCGCCCCCTCGAATTCGACGCCGACGAGCTCCGCGTCGACCCGAAATTCACCAAACTTTCGAAGAAGGCCGCAGCCCAGGTGGCGAAGGATCGCGAGGCGATCGCCGCGATGTGGCGCAAGGGCTCCGCGCCGGCGCCGCATTTCTCGGCCAACTTCGTCGTGCCCCGCGCCGATCGCACCACTGCCCCCTATGGCACCCGGCGGGTCTACAACGGCAAGACCAGGAGCGTGCACCACGGCTGGGACATCGACGGCGACGTGGGCGACGAGATCCGCGCGCCCAACGCCGGCGTGGTGACCCTCGCCTCCGACCTCTACTACTCGGGCGGCACCCTCTTCGTCGATCACGGCGGCGGGCTCTACACCGGCTACTTCCACATGGATTCGTTCGCGGTGAAGCCGGGGCAGCGGGTCGAGGCCGGCGAGCTCCTCGGCACCGTCGGCAAGAGCGGCAGGGTCACCGGGCCGCACCTGCATTGGGCGGCGAAGATCGGCGGCCACTACATCCACCCGGCGAGCGTGCTCCTCTTCGACTTCACCCGGCCGATGGTCGGCGGGGCGGCTGCCGCCGACCCGGCGAGCGAGGGCCCGAAAGTGGTGCCCGCCGGGGCGACCCGGTAGCTTGTGCGCCATGCGGCGTTCTGCGCTCCCCCTACTCGTTCTGCTCCTCGGCGCCGGCTGTTCCCGGGCGGAGGCGCCTGCCCCTGCGGCTGCGCCCGCGCCGGCGGTGGCGGTTCTGGCAGAGCGGCCTGCGCCGGTCGTTCCGGCGGCAGGTGATCTGCCGCTGCCCGAGGCGGACGAGGTGCCGTCGTTTCTCGGCGGCGCCCCTTCTGCCGGCGCGGCGGTGGCTCCGCCCGTTCCCGTCGACGTCGTTCTCGACGAGGGCGCTGCGGCGGCTTGGGCCGAGGCGGAGGCGCCCGCCAGGGAGCCGACGCTGCGGGAGCTGATGCGCGGGGTCGAGCTGCACGAGGGCGGGGGCGACGAGGGCGGCTTCGCTGCGGTGGAGGAGGCGTCCGCGGCGCACGCGCCGTCCGGCGCCGTGGAAGCCGAGGAGGCGCCCCAGCGCGAGCCGACCTTGCGGGAGTTGATGCGCGGCGTGTCGGTCGGCGGTGTGGACGAGGGCGAGTCCTGGGCCTTCATCGGCGGCGGTACGGAGACACAGGCGCCTGCTGCAGAGGCAGCGCCATCCGAGGCCGCGCCTGCAGCGGTGGTGGCCGCGGCGCCCGATACGGAGGCGCCTGCGGCCGAGGCTGCGGCGCCGGCTGCGGCTCCCGAGGAGACCGACGCCTGCGCTCCGCTGCGGCGCCTCCTCGACAAGCGGAAGAACTTCATCCGCCGCACCGCAGCCGAGCGCGACACCTTCGGCTACGTCGAGAGCGAGGAGGACGTGGCCGCGCTGCGCCTGCTCCAGGGGCTGCACCGCTGCGCCCAGCATCCCGACGACGAGGATTGCAGGCAGAGGCCGATCGAGGTCGACATCAACGACCTCGTCGTCCCCTCCCACCAGATCGAGCGCGACCCCTCCGATTTGAACGCCGAAGGCCGCACGCCCGACGAGATCCCCCACGATCCGCAGGTGCTCGAGCTCCTCCACCAGCTGGAGCAATGCGAGCGCCGCGAGGTGGTGCAGCCGCTGCTGCAGCGCAGCAGGCGATGAGCACCGCAGCAGCCTCCTGGCACGCGCTCGACGACGCCCTCGCGCAGGCGCAGCGCCCGATCCGGATCCTGCGCGCGCTCGCCCGGATCCGAAGGTCCACGAGCGCTTCTTCGCCAGGGGATGCAGGGAGCTGGCCCGGATCTCCACCGCCGGGTGGCCGGGCTCAGGACGCCGCGACGCCTGCGGCAGGCGCCTGCCGCGGCGCGCGCTCCTGGCGCAGCCCCACCACCACCGCAGCGGCGAGGAGGACGCCGCCGCCGAGCTGCAGCGGGGTCACCGTGGCGCCGAAGAGGAAGGCGCCCAGGGCGATGCCGATCGCGGGCTCGAGCACGATCACCAGGTTCAGGGTGAAGAGCTTCACGTGGCGGGCGGCGTGGTTCATCAGCCCGTGGCCGAGGATCGTGGGCACGAGCACCAGCGCCGCGACCCAGGCCCACGAGGCAGGCGGGTAGTCGAGGACGCGGTCGCCGGCGAGGAGGACCACCGGCGCCACCAGCACCGCGCCGAAGGTGAAGACGATGCCGAGGAAGGCGGTCAGCGGCATCTCGGCCCGGGACCTGCGGGTCACCGGGATGAAGAGCGTGATCGCGAGGCCGGCGAGGATGCAGAGCAGGTCCCCGAGGAGCGCCGCCGGTCCCAGGCGGAGGTCGCCGCCGGCGATGATCGCTAGCCCCGAGGCAGCGAGCGCGAGGGAGATCCAGACGTCCCTGCCGGGACGCTCCCCGATCCAGAAACCGACGACCGCCGCCATCGCCGGCTGCGCCACGAGGAGGAGCAGGTTCGAGGCGTAGTCGGTGAGATCGAAGGCCTTCACCCAGAGCGCGAAGTGGGCGGCGAGGAGCAGCGCGCCCCAGGCGAGGCGGCGGAGGTGCGGGCGGGCGCTGGCGAGCTCGCCCCGGGCGGCGCTCCAGCCGAGGAGGAGGAGGCCGGCGCAGGCGAGGCGGAAGAGGACGAGGGCGTAGGCGTCGACATGCGCCATCACGAGGAAGGGGCCTGCCGTGGAGACGGCGAGCAGACCGAGGCTGAGGCTCATCCAGGCTGCTGCACGGGGCACGGGCGCTTCCTCGCTCGAAGGAGGCGCAGCTTGCACGGGGGGTGGGGGCGCGAGCAAGGGGAGCAATCGGCGATTCATGCAATGCGATCGCGTGGTGCATCTTGACCCGGGGGGTCGATGGAGGGTAAGGCCTCCCCCCACGCGACGGGGCCCACGCCCCGCCGGGGCCGGAATCCCTCCTTGACAGGAGGCATTTTTTCCCTAGAGTCGCGGGTTTCCGAGCGGCTGGCCGGTGGCGAACCGGTCACCTGCTGGTTAAACACTTTGCTTCGATGCGCGCCCCACAGAGCGGCGCGCTCGTTTAACGGCTGCGAGGGGAGGTGTACTGAATGCCGGGTGTGCGCGTGAAGGAAGGCGAAAGCTTCGAGAACGCGATGAAGCGCTTCAAGAAGCAGTGCGAGAAGGCGGGTATCCTCTCCGAGATCCGCAAGCGTGAGCATTACGAGAAGCCCTCCGTCAAGAAGAAGAAGAAGGCCCTCGCTGCCAAGAAGCGGGCCCTCAAGAAGCTCCGCAAGGCGGGCTTCTAAGGCTTCAGTTGCTCCGCGCCCTCTCTCGGAGGGTGCTCGTTGCGCGCCCGGTGACCGGTAGAACGGTCCTCGGGCGCGTGGCCGTTCAGGCGAT
This sequence comes from Vulgatibacter sp., assembly GCF_041687135.1. Lineage (NCBI taxonomy): Bacteria > Pseudomonadati > Myxococcota > Myxococcia > Myxococcales > Vulgatibacteraceae > Vulgatibacter > Vulgatibacter sp. Next base: position 690,853 of record NZ_JAWLCN010000002.1, read on the forward strand.
CGAATTTCCGAAGACGAGGGCGATACCGCATGGCACTTCGCGAGCAGCTCGACGCGGACATGAAGACGGCGCTCCGGGAGAAGGACAGCTTGAAGCTGTCCACGGTCCGGATGATCAAGTCGGCGATGAAGTACAAGGAGACCGAGCCCGGTGCTGCAGGTCCCCTCGACGACGCCGGGATCCTCCAGGTCATCACCTCCGAGATCAAGAAGCGGCGCGACTCCGTCACCGAGTACGAGAAGGCCGGCAGGTCCGACCTCGCCGACAAGGAGAAGGCGGAGATCGCCGTTCTCCAGCACTACCTCCCCGAGCAGCTCACCGCGGCGGAGCTCGAGAAGGCCGTCGCCGACGCGATCGCGGAGGCAGGGGCAGAGGGCCCCAGGGACATGGGGAAGGTGATGAAGGTGCTCACCCCCCGGATCCAGGGTCGCGCCGACGGCAAGGTGGCGGCCGACCTGGTCAAGCAGAAGCTCGCCACCTGAAGCGACGCATTTGCTCATCGGCAAGGACAAAATCCGCGAAGTCGTAGAGCGCACCGACCTGGTCGCGCTCATCGGGCGCAACGTCCACCTGAAGAGGGCGGGACGCAGCTTCGTCGGGCTCTGTCCTTTCCACGGCGAGCGCTCGCCGTCTTTCTACGTGACCCCCGAGCGCCACAGCTACAAATGCTTCGGCTGTGGCAAGGGAGGAGACGCGATCCGCTTCCTCATGGAGTTCGAGGGCAAGGACTTCGTCTCGGCCGTGCGCGACCTCGCGCAGCAGGCGGGGGTGCAGCTCGTCCTCGATCCGGAAGAGGACAAGCGGCTCAAGGAGCGGCGCGAGCTGCTCTGGGCCTGCGACGTGGCGGCGCGTTTCTTCGAAGAGGTCCTCTGGTCCGAGGCCGGCGGACCCGGGCGCGGCCACCTGCAGCAGCGCGGCGTCTCCGACGAGACCGCCCGCGAAGCGCGGCTCGGCTACGCACCCGCCTCCTGGCAGGCGCTGCGCGACAGGCTCCACCGCGAAGGCGTCTCCCTCGAGGTGGGGCTCGTGGCGGGGCTGCTCGGCAAGAAGGACGATCGCTACTACGACAATTTCCGCGGGCGCCTGATGGTGCCGATCCGCGATCCGGAAGGGCGCGTGATCGCCTTCGGCGGGCGGGTGGTCGAGGGCGACGATCCGCGCAAGTACATCAACTCCCGCGAGACGCCCCTCTACGTGAAGAGCCGGGTGCTCTACGGGATGGACACCGCCCGGGAGTCGATCCGCAAGAGCTCCGCCGTGACCCTGGTCGAAGGCTATTTCGACGCGATCGCGCTGCGCGAGGTGGGGATCGGCAACGTGGTCGCCTTGTGCTCCACCGTGCTCACGCCCGAGCACATGAAGCTGCTCGAGCGGCTCGAGGTGGGCCGGGTCGACGTGGTGCTCGACGGCGACGAGGCGGGACGGCGTGGGGCGGCGAAGCTCGCGGGACCGCTCCTCGCCGGCGGGGTCGCCACCCGGGTGGTGGCGCTTCCCGACGGGCACGATCCGGACACGTTTCTGCGCGCGCACGGCAGGGCGGGCTACGACGCCCTGCTGCGTGAGGCGTTGCCCCTGTCGACCTTCGTGATCGATCGGGCGCTGGGGCCTGCCGGCGAGGCGTACGAGGAGAAGCTGCGGGCGCTCTCCGAGCTCCGGCCGGTGGTGGCGGCGCTGCCCGAGGGGGCGGCGCGGTCGCTCTTCCTCGCCGAGGTGGCGAAGCAGCTCGGGGTGGCGCCTGCCGACGTGGGGGCGTTCTTCCGGGGCGATCTGCGGCGGGAGGAGCCGCAGCAGCAGGGGCAGCGGCCCGGGATGGGTGCAGGGCCCGGTGCGGGGTACGGTCCTGGGCCTGGCTTTGGGCCCGGCAGGCCCTTCGAGCAGGGCAGGATGGCCCCGGGCCCCGGGCAGATGCCCGGGGGGCCGCAGCGCAGGGGGCCTGGCCGCTCCGCCCCCGTTCCGGCGCGGCGGCGGGAGCTCGAGCTGGTGGCGAGCCTTCTGGCCCACCCTTCCCTGCGGCAGGAGTTCGGGCCGGCGGTGGCGGCGCGGATCGGCCACCCGGACCTGCGTGAGCTCACCGGACTGCTGGTCGACGGTGCCCTCCCCGAGGAAGAGCTCCTTCCCAGGCTCGAGCCCAACCTGGCGCAGGCCCTCGCCTCCCGGGTGCGGGTGGCGTGGACCGCGGCGGAGAAGGATTTGCGGCGGGAGATCGAGGATGGCCTCCTCCACGTCGATCTCGAGAGGCTGCAGGGCGAGCGCACCGCCGTCATCGCGGAGCGCGACCGCCTGGAGCTCCAGCTGCTCCGCAGCTCGGAAAGCTCCGAGCAGTTCCGGGAGTTGAGTGCGGCCATACAGGAGTGTCGCGCGCAGGCCGAGTCCCTGCGCGAAGAGATGGAGCGCGTGCGCGCGCAGCTGCGCGGCGCGGCGTAGGAGAGAGGCCCACGGGGGCCTACGCAAGCCTACAAAACGTGGCTTGCGGTGAAATCGGCGGGAAGGGACGGAGCAGGCAAAGCCGTTCCCATCCCGAGAGAACAAGGGGCTCGCCCAGCGAGCCGCCGTCCGGTGGGGGCGGCGAACCCAGGGCGGGCCAGCAAGCAGGTTGGTCCACGAGGAGAGGTCCATGGCGCAGACGACGAGGCCTTCCGCAAAGAAGGATTCCAAGAAGGCCGGCGCGAAGGCCCCGAAGGCCGAGGCAGCCAAGAACGAGGTCCGCAAGGCCAAGGCCGCCGCGGGCAAGGAGTCGAAGGAAGAGAAGAAGGCTCCTGCTGCTGCTGCTGCGAAGAAGGCTGCGGCGGCTGCTGCGGCTGCGGAGAGGGAGAAGCCGAAGGCCAAGGTGGCGCCCCGGGCCGCGAAGGTGGCGGCGAAGGAGGCCAAGGCTGGCGCAGGCTCCGCCGCAAAGGCGAAGGCCGCTCGGGAGGCCAAGGCCCCCACCCTCCGCAAGGCGGGTCGCAAGGGCGAGGAGCGCGCTGCCGCCCCGGCTGCGCCCGACTTCGACGGCGCCGACGGCGAGGAGCCCTCCGCGGAGGAGCTCGCCGCCCTCGACATCCCCGAGGACGACGACGCCACCCCCCGCAAGCGCAAGAAGTTGACCTCTGCCGAGCGCGCGCGCCTCCCCTTCCCCGACGAGGACGTCGACGAGGACGACGACGACCTCGAGCTCTCCCTCGACGACGACGAGGAGGACGAGGGTCCCCGCACCGGCGAGCGCAAGGAAGTGAAGGCGCTCCTCGAGATCGGTCGCGAGAAGGGCTTCCTCACCTACGAGGAGGTCAACGACAACCTCCCCACCGACATGATGTCCGCCGATCAGATCGACGACGTGATGTCGATGTTCGGCGAGCACGACATCCCGGTCGTCGACGCCTCCAAGGTCGGCGGCGAGGGCGAGGCGAAGGTCACCATCGCCCCGACCGAGCCCGAGGCCGAGAAGGAAGAGGAGAAGGACGAGGACGACGACGCCGGCCTGGTCAAGTCCAACGACCCGGTGCGCATGTACCTGCGCAAGATGGGCTCGGTCTCCCTCCTCACCCGCGAGGGCGAGGTCGAGATCGCCAAGCGGATCGAGGACGGGGAGAAGGCCGTCCTCCGCGCCGTGTTGCAGGCGCCCCTCGCCATCGCCGAGATCGTGGAGCTCGGCGAGAAGCTCAAGAAGGGCAAGATCCGCGTCCGCGACGTGGTGAAGGATGCCCCCGAGCCGCAGGGCGAGCAGGAGAACGAGGCGGAGACCGAGGCCGAGACCGAGGGCGACGAGGAGTCCGCCGCCCTGGCCAAGAGCGGCGCCGAGGCTGCGAAGACCGAGCAGACGATCAAGCTGATCGACAAGATCAAGAAGCTCGACGGCCAGGTCGTGAAGATCCAGGAGGCCCTGGAGAAGCCGCGGCTCGCCGAGAGCACCGCCAAGAAGCACCGCAACGAGATCAAGGTGCTCCAGGACGAGATGTTCGAGCTGCTCGAGGAGCTCAAGCTCAACAAGAAGCAGATCGATCGCATCGTCGCCAAGCTCAAGGACATCATCCACCGCGTCGAGGAGGCGGAGGGTGAGGTGAAGAGCGTCGAGGCCCGGGTGGGCATGGACGCCGCCGCCTTGGCCGAGCTCGCCCGCGGTTTGCGCGACGGCAAGGCGAAGCTGCCCCGCAAGCTCGAGCTGGGTGAGGACGAGGTCGAGGAGCTCGACCGCCAGGTCCGTTCCGCGACCCGCCGGATCAACAACGCGCTCTCCGAGGCGAAGCTCGCCGACAAGGCCGAGCGGAAGACCGGCGGCGTGGAGAAGTGCATCGCCGACCTGCGCTCCACCTACGAGGAGCTGGTCGAGGGCGAGCGCCGGGCCGAGCGGGCCAAGAGCGAGCTCATCGAGGCCAACCTGCGCCTCGTGGTCTCGATCGCGAAGAAGTACACCAACCGCGGCCTGCAGTTCCTCGACCTGATCCAGGAGGGCAACATCGGCCTGATGAAGGCCGTGGACAAGTTCGAGTACAAGCGCGGCTACAAGTTCTCGACCTACGCCACCTGGTGGATCCGGCAGGCCATCACCCGCGCGATCGCCGATCAGGCCCGCACCATCCGCATCCCGGTGCACATGATCGAGACGATCAACAAGCTGATCCGCACCAGCCGCTACCTGGTGCAGGAGATCGGCCGGGAGCCGACTCCGGAGGAGATCGCCGAGAAGATGGAGCTTCCGCTCGAGAAGGTGCGGAAGGTCCTCAAGATCGCCAAGGAGCCGATCTCGCTGGAGACGCCGATCGGCGAGGAAGAGGACAGCCACCTCGGTGACTTCATCGAGGACAAGGCGATCGTCAGCCCCTCGGACGCGGTCATCAACATGAACCTCGCCGAGCAGACGAGGAAGGTGCTGGCCACCCTGACGCCGCGCGAGGAGAAGGTTCTCCGCATGCGCTTCGGCATCGGGGAGAAGAGCGACCACACGCTCGAAGAGGTGGGCCAGGACTTCGAGGTGACCCGCGAGCGCATCCGCCAGATCGAGGCGAAGGCGCTCCGGAAGCTCCGGCACCCGAGCCGCAGCAAGCGCCTCAAGAGCTTCGTCGATACCTAAGAAGAAAGGCCCGCGCCGCCCGGTGTTCACACCGAGGCGGCGCGGGCGTATAAGGGCGCCGCGAGCAGGTTTTGGGCCCATAGCTCAGCGGTAGAGCCGTCGACTCATAATCGAACAGACGCAGGTTCGAATCCTGCTGGGCCCACCACTGTTGCTCTTTGCAGAACCGGGTGAAAAAGGAGAGGACGTTGCGAGATCAGCTGAAGGCTCTCGAGGCCCTGCAGACGATCGATGTACAGATCGCGGAACTTCTGCGGAGCGGCGAAGAGCACCCCCGCAAGCTTGCCGAGTTGGAGTCCCAGCTGGGCGCGGCACGGGGAGCGGTCGAGACGGAGCGAAGCCGGCTCACCGAGATTGAGCGGCAGAAGAAGACGCTCGAAGAGCAGCTCGCCGCCGACAAGGACAAGGTGAAGAAGTGGGAGGGCCGCTTGAGCGAGCAGCGCTCCACCCGCGAATACAGTGCTCTCGCTCGCGAGATCGACATCGCGAAGAAGCAGAACGAGACGGCATCGGAAGAGGTCGTCGAGCTGGCGCGCCAGGCGGAGGCTGCCCGCAGCATCGTCTCTGAGCGCGAGACCTCGTTCAAGACCGCCGAATCGGCGATCGTGGCGCAGATGCAGACCATCCGCGCGGCGATGGCCGACATCGACGGACGCCGCAAGAACCTCGACGAGAAGCGCGCGGAGGCGGCGAAGGCCGTGCCTGCCAGCACGCTGCGCAAGTACGAGGTCATCCAGAAAAAGCGCACCACTGCAATCGTGCCGGTCGTCGCCGGCGCCTGCCGCGGCTGCAACATGAACCTGCCGCCGCAGATGAACAACGAGCTGCGCGCGACCGGCCGTATCGACAGCTGCCCGTCGTGCTTCCGCATGATCTACGCAGCAGAGGCCTACGCGGACCAGGCCGAAGCCTGATCGCCCAACGCCGCGTGGCACGCAGAAGGCCGCCGCCCCACCGAGGGAGGCGGCCTTTTTCTTTCCGCGGAAACACCTGTCAGCTCTCGTCTGGCTCCTCCGCCCGTGGAGGACGCTCCAGCGGCTCCTCCGAGAGAAGCGAGCCGTCCGGCATCCGGAACTGGAGCAGGCCCCCCACCACCTCGCAGCGGAAGCCGCCCTCATGCACGAGGGTGTGGTGCCGTTTGCAGAGGAGCAGGAGGTTGTCGAGGTTGGTCGGGCCCCCTTGCGCCCAGTGCACGATGTGATGGGCGTCGATGAACGCCTCGTTCGAGCAGCCGGGGAAGCGGCAGCATCGGTCGCGGATGAGGAGCGCCGTCTCCTGCTTCTCCGTCGGCACCCGGGATCGTCTGCCGATATCGAGCAGGTTCCCATCCGGCCCGGCCCGCACCGGCACGATGGTCGCCGCGCACGTTTGTCGCCGCGCGGTTTCCGCGGAAATGGCGGTGCCATCGGCAAACCAGGCGATCCCACTCGAAGCCAGCGTCTGCCGGTCCGCAAAGAGCGCCACCGAGTTGGGGCGCCGCGCTCCAGGCCCCAGCCCGCCCTGGAGCCACGACTCCGAGAGGGCGACCAACGCCTCGACCCGGCCATGTGCACTCGGCTGTGGTGGCGTCGGTGGTAGCTCCGGCCAGTCGCCGCCCGACGGCTCGGAGGAGCCGGGCCCGGGTTCGGGCGGCGATTCGCTCATCGGCGCGGGCTCCCGCTCTCCCTCCCGCTGCTCCTCCGCCGCCTGTTCCGTCGCCGCAGGCGCGTCCCCGCCAGCGCGCTCGGCTGCATCCGCCGCCTCCCCACCGCCTGGAGCCCGCGCGTTCCGCCGCAGCTTGCGCCCCTCGATCATCTCCAACTGCACCGCGTCGAGCGCCATCACGATCAGCGCGATCTGCTCGTCCCGCGCATAGACCTCGAGCACCGACATCCCGTCGCCCAGCGACCGGCGCTTGGCATACGGCTTGAGCAGCACCGACTCCGGCGACGGCAAGCCCTCCGCCGCCGCCTTCGCCGTTGCGACCGCGTGGACGAAGCGCTCGAGCTTCGCAGCCGGCAGCTTCTTCGCCAACGTGAGCAGCGCCTCCTCCGTCTCGACCTCCGCCGCCCGCGTGATCGCCCGCACCTGCGAGTAGCTGACCTCCCCCGCCCGCAGCGCCGCATCGATCAGCGGCAGCCGGGCGATCGCATGGGCCACGCGCACCTGCTCCTTCGCTGCGCCGACGCCGATCCCGACCTTGCTCGCCAGCCAGTGCGCGCAGCTCTTGAACCCGCCGTCCGTCCAGAAGCCCGCCTCGTCGCAGCGCCGCACCAGGCCGAGCAGCCGGTGGATGGCCGCGTCGACCTGCGCCGCCGCCTCGGCCAACTCACGCTCGAGCGCCTCGCGCCGCCCCCTGCGATCTGCGCCCCACTTCGGCCCGTCTTCCCGAACCAACCAGAGTTCCGCCATGGCCCCTCCCCTTCACCCGGCGGAACGCTACCAGCCCCCTCTGACATTGGACCCGACCGCCACCGCACGAGCGCCCGTGTAATGCCCGCCGCCTCGTGGCAGATTGCGCCCAATGGACAAGCCGTCGCCCGCAGAAGTCCTCCGCTTCATGGCCCGCGAAGAGGCCTTCGAGCACACCCTCCAGGCGCACCCGGCCCTCGCCCGCGCGGACCTCGCCTCGCTCCTCGAGAACGCGGCCCGGATCTACGCCGCCCGGGAAGAGGCAGCGCTCGATAAGGCCCGCGCCGCAGCGCCCGCCCCCGAGCAGCCCGCACCGGCAGCGCGCCCCGTGCGCAAGGTGCCGGTCGGCGCCCACAAGCGGCTGCGCGTCTATTCGGACGGCGCCGCCCGCGGCAATCCCGGCCCTGCCGGCGCCGGCGCGGTGATCGTCGCCCCCGACGGCGAGATCATCGAGCGGCTCGGGCGCTTCCTCGGCAACAACACCAACAACTACGCCGAATACATGGGCCTGCTCATCGGCCTCGAGCGCGCCCACGAGCTCGGCGCCCGCGAGGTCGAGGTCCTCGCCGACAGCCAGCTGATGATCCGCCAGCTCGGCGGCTCGTACAAAGTGAAGGCCGAGAACCTGAGGCCCCTCTACCTGGAGGCGCTCGCGCTTCTGCGCGGCTTCGACGCGGTGAAGCTCGTGCACGTGCCCCGCGAGCAGAACAAGGACGCCGACGAGATGTCGAACCGCGCGATCGACGAACGGATGTAGCCCTTCCGCAAGCGAGGCACGAGATGAACGCCATGGACACGAGCGAGCCCGATCCCGGTCCGGGGCAGGCCCCTGCCGCGGTGCTCGAGGTGGAGCAGCTCCGCTTCACCTATCCCGGCAACCGCCCCGCGGTGCGCGGGATCTCGTTCGCGGTGCGCCGTGGCGAGATCTTCGGGCTCCTCGGCCCTTCCGGCGCGGGCAAGAGCACCACCCAGCGTCTTCTCCTCGGCCTGCTCCAGGGCTACGAGGGCTCGATCCGGCTCTTCGGCGAGGAGCGCTCGCGCCTCGGCCCGGCGCTCTTCGAGCGCGTCGGCGTGGGCTTCGAATTCCCCAAGCTCTACGGCAAGCTCACCGCTCGCGAGAACGTGCAGCTCTTCGCCTCGCTCTACCGGGGCGAGACGGAGAGCCCCGAGGCGCTGCTCCGCGAGGTCGGCCTCGAGGACGCCGCCGATCAGCGCGTCGCGCATTTCTCCAAGGGGATGAAGATGCGCCTCGATCTCTGCAGGGCCCTCGTGCATCGCCCCGAGCTCGTCTTCCTCGACGAGCCCACGTCGGGACAGGATCCCGCCAACACCCGCCGGATCGAGCAGCTCCTCCTCGATCGCAAAGCACGGGGCCGCACCATCTTCCTCACCACCCACGACATGCACGTGGCCCGCTCGCTCTGCGACCGCGTCGCGTTCGTGGTCGACGGGGAGATCCGCGCGCTCGACACGCCGCGGGCACTGACGCTCGCCCACGGCGAGCGCCGGGTGCGAATCGAGCGTCGTGATGCAACCGGCCGCCTCCTTCTCGAGACCTTCGCCCTGGACGGACTCGCCGACGAAGCGGCGTTCCAGGCGGCGCTGCGGACCGGCGGCGTCGAGACGCTCCACACCAGCGAGGCCGGCCTCGACGAGGTCTTCCTGCGGGTCACCGGCAGGGCCCTCTCGTGAGGCTTGCAGCCGCCCTCCGCAACGACGTCCGCCTCCAGGTGCGCCACGGCTTCTACGCAGCCTACGCGGTGGTGATCTGCGCCTATCTCGTCCTGCTCCACGCGTTGCCGCCCCACGCCAGGGAGGTGCTCCTTCCCCTGCTGGTGCTCACCGATCCGGCAGTCTACGGCTTCGTCTTCGTCGGCGGCATCCTGCTCCTCGAGCGGAGCGACGGCACCCTGGAGAGCCTCTTCGTCTCGCCCTTGCGGCCGCTGGAGTACGTCGCCTCGAAGGCCCTCTCCCTGGGCCTTCTCGCCCTGGCGAGCGCATTTGCCCTGGTGCTTCCCGTCACCGGTCTCCCCGCCCACCCCCTCGTCTTCGCTGCAGGCGTCGGGCTCACCGCCACGTTCTTCGTCTGCATCGGGATCGCCGCGGCGACGCGCTTTCGCTCCTTCGTCTCCTTCATGCTCGGCGCGGGGATCGGAATTTCGGTCTTCTTCCTGCCGGTGCTGCGGCCCTTGGGGCTCCTCGACACGCCGTGGCTGCGGCTCCTGCCCACCGACGCCACGCTCCGCCTCGTCGGCCTCGGCCTCGGACGCGGCGATGGCCCCCTCGCCCTCCCCCTCCTCGTCCTCGCAACCAGCAACGCCGCAGCCCTCGTCTGGGCGCTGCGCTGGCTCGACCGCCACGTGATTGCGTCCGGCGCGGTGCCGACAGCGAAGGCCACGCGCCACCGCGCCGTGCCCACGAGACCGGGCCGCCTCGCAGCCCTTCTCGCCGCCGATGGCCGCAACCTCACCCGCGACCCGGTGCTCCTCTTCGTCGCCCTCTTCTTCGTCCCCCTGGGCCTCGCCGTCCGCTTCGGCCTACCCGCGCTGCAGGCATGGCTCGCCCAGGATCTCACGCCCTGGCTACCCCTGCTCGCGGCCTTCCTGATCACCACCACCCCGCTCACCTTCGGCTGGGCTGCAGGCTTTCTCCTCCTCGACGAGCGCGACGAGGGCGTCCTCACCGCCTTCGCGGTGACGCCCTTCTCCGCACGGCGCTTCCTCGCCTGGCGCCTCGCGCTGCCCACCGCGGTGGGCTTCGGCGCCGCGCTCCTCGTGCTGCCGCTCGCCGGTCTCGGCGCAGCGCCCGATGCCCTCCTCGCCGCAGCAGCGGTCGCCGCGCTGGAGGCGCCGATCTACGCGCTCTTTCTCGCATCCTACGCCGCGAACAAGATCGAGGGGATGGCGCTGGGCAAGATGGCGAGCCTGGTCTCCCTAGGGCCGCTGGCGCTCCTTTTGCCTTGGCCCTGGCAGGCAGCGGGCACGATCCTTCCGCCCTATTGGATCGCCCGCACGCTCACCGACGCCTCGCCCTGGCCCGCCTGCGCCGCGGGCCTCCTCCTCCACCTCGGCCTGCTCCTCCTGCTCCGCCGGCGCTTCGTCACCAGCGCGGCTTGACCGCACCTCCGCGGCCTTGGGGGAGCGCTCCCGGCGAGCGGGCTTGCCGCCCGCCGCCTCACGCTGTGCGTGCCGCCGCCCACTCGTGCCGCCAGGCTTCGGCGCGATCCAGATCGGCGATGGGCCGCAGCATCTGCGGGTCGAAGGGCCGCGGGGCGAGCCCCCGGCGCAGCCGGTCGGGCCAGTCGGGAGCGGCCAGCGCGGCGCGGCCCAGCGCCACGAAGTCCGCTCCGCCCTCCTCGAGCAGCGCCGCTGCCCGGCCCTCTTCGTCGAGCGAGCCGTTCGCCACCACCGGGAGCCCGGCGTGCCGCCCGGCCAGGGCGGCGAGGCTGGGGCCGCTGCCGAACGCCGGCTGCCACGCCCGGAACTCGGTGGTGTGCACGTAATCGGCGCCGGCCTCGGCGACCGCACGGAAGACGACGGCGGCGTCGGCCTCCGCGCCGGCCCAGCGATGCTCGAAGTCGTTCACCTTACCTTGGCTCACCCGTACGCCGACGAGGAAATCCTGCCCCACGCGGGCTCGCACCGCGGCGGTGGTCTCGGCGATGAGCCGCACCCGGCTCTCGACCGGACCGCCGTAGCCGTCCTCCCGGCGGTTGGTCGTCTCGGTGAGGAATTGGTCGAGCAGGTAGCCGTTGGCGCCGTGCACCTCGACACCGTCGAAGCCAACCTCCCGCGCCAGCGCGGCGGTGGCAGCGAAGCCCTCGATGATCGACTCGATCTCGGCCAGGGTCGCCGCCCGCGGGAGGGGAAACGGACCGCTGCCCCGGTAGAAGGCAAGCTGCTGCCCCTTCGGCCGCATCGCCGAAGGTCCGATCGATTCGTCGCGGAAGCGATTGCCCTGCGAGAGCGCGCCTGCGTGCATGAGCTGCAGGACGATGCGCCCGCCTGCCCCATGGACGCGCTCGACCACCCGGCGCCATGCAGCCGCCTGCGGAGCATCGGTGAGGCCCGGTTGGTGGAGGTAGCCCTGGGCGTGGGCGCGGTCGGTATAGCAGCCCTCGGTGATCACCAGGCCGAAGCCGCCGGCGGCGAAGCCCGCGTAGTAGGCCGCCATCTGCTCGGTGGCGAGGCCTTCTGCGGTGGCGCTCACCCGGGTCATCGGCGCGACGACGAGGCGGTTGGGAAGGCGCAGCCTCCCCAGCCGGCCCGGCTCGAAGAGCGAGGTGGCTGCCCTCATCGCCCCGCCCCGCCGCGCAGGATGGCGATCGCCTCGATCTCGATCATCGCCTCGGGGGTGTAGAGCCCCTTCACCTCGACGATGCTGTCTGCAGGCCAGGGCTCGGTGAAGTAGCGGCGCCGCAGCTCGACCACCTGCGGGAAGTGCCCCATGTCGGTGACGAAGATGGTGACCTTGACCACGTCCCCGAGCGAGGCTCCCGCGGCGACGAGCGCCCGCCGTAGGTTGGAGAAGGCCTGCTCACCCTGGGCGGCAAAGCCCCCCGGCACGATCCTGCCCTCTTCGTCGTAGCCGGCCTGGCCCGAGACGTAGATTGTCTCGCCGGCGCGGATGGCCTGGGAGAGCAGATAGGGCGCGTAGGGATCGGGCTGGGTAACGATTTTCTCGATCGACACGGGGACCTCCAGGTCTTGCTGCGCCAGAGGGCGCAGCGCGGGTTTGCAAGGCTTGAGGTAGCCGTCGGGCCGGCGGGCGACAAAGGGGAAGATTTCAGGTACAGATGATCCAGACTCATCCGTCTCGATCCGCCGACCTGGCCCCGGAGCCGATGCCCTCTCGCATGCCATCGCCGTCCGCGCTGCGGACCTTCGACGCCGCCGCGAGGCTGGCGAGCTTCAAGGAGGCGGCGCGCGAGCTGCACGTCACGCCCACCGCGGTCTCCCACCAGATCCGCGCGCTCGAGGTGCAGATCGGGGTGGCGCTCTTCGTCCGCCGCACCCGTGCGGTCGAGCTGACGGAGGCGGGCGCGCGGCTGGCATCTGCGACCCGGGGCGCCTTCCAGCAGATCGAGGACGCCCTCGAGACGATCGTCGAGGCCGAGAACGTGCTCACGGTGAGCACCACCCCCGCCTTCGCCGCGCTCTGGCTCGTTCCCCGGCTCGCCGCGTTCGAGCGCCGCTTTCCGCAGCTGCGCGTGCGCATCGACGCGGCCACCACCCCCGTCGACCTGGCGCGCGATCGGCGGATCGATCTCGCCATCCGCTACGGCGTGCCGGGGCAGGTGCGCCTGCCGTCGCGGCTCCTCGTCGAGGAGCGCCTGGGCGCCTACGGCGCGCCGGCCTACCTGGAGCAGTTGGCGGGCTTCGACGCCGCGGCGCTGCTCGAGACCGAATGGCAACGCGAGGGGCTGCCGGGGCGGTCCTGGGCGATGTGGGCCGAGGCTGCAGGCCTGTCCGGCGGCGGCCTCGCCCGCCGGGTCCGCCGCTTCGGGGACGAGCACCACGCCGTCCAGGCCGCGCTGGTGGGGCAGGGCCTTTTCCTCGGAAGCGAGCTCCTCGTCGCCGACGTGGTGGCCCGAGGCTGGCTCGTGCGCTACCGCCCCGAGGTCTCGATCCCCGGCCTTGCCTACACCGCGGTGTGGGGCGCCGCCGGCGTCCCCTCCCGGAAGGTGGAGCGCTTCGTGGACTGGCTCGCGGACGAGCTCGGCGGGCTCCCGCCCCGCGGCTAAAAAACGGCCCGCACCGGTGTCGCCGGTGCGGGCCGAAAAGTGCCGAAGCCGCCCTGTAAGCCGGGTTCTGGATCCCGCTTTCTACAAAGCGGGCGACGGACATTCGTCTAGGCCTGCCGTTGCCGACAGGCTCGAGCGGGCGTACCCGGAGGTCTGGGACGGGCAGCCCCTGCCTTCCCCGAAAGGAAAGCGCCTCCCTATTCGCCCTTGCTTCAGGTGGGGTTTGGCCTGCCACCCCTGTCACCAGGGGTGCGGTGCGCTCTTACCGCACCCTTTCACCCTTACCGGCCCCGAAGAGCCGGCGGTTTGCTTTCTGTGCCACTTTCCGTCGGGTTGCCCCGCCTGGCCGTTAGCCAGCACCCTGCCCTGTGAAGCCCGGACTTTGCCTCCCGTGGGCCCTCTCGGGACACCACCGGCGTCCGCCCGGACGACTTCGGCCCGAGGGAGATAACACGGAAAAGGCCGGGATTGTTCGTCCATCGCCGCAGCGCCCGTTTCCGCGGGAAAGCCCCCGCCAACGAAAAGGGCGGACCCGATGGGGCCCGCCCTGCCTTCCGCAGCGTTTCCGCGGAAAGAAAATCGAGGCGCTCTACGCCGCCGGCGCGGGCGGCTCCACGGGCGCTCCAGCAGGCGCCTTCTCCTTCTTCGTGGCGAAGAAGAGCAGCGCGACGCCGATGGTGATCGCCGTATCGGCGATGTTGAAGACCGGCCACTTCCACACCGAGATCATGTCGGTGACCTTGCCGTCGAGGAGGCGGTCGACGGCGTTGTTCAGCCCGCCCGCCACCACCAGCGAGAGCGCGATCATCCCCACCGGCTTCTCGGCGATGGCCCGCAGGCCCCAGACCACGAAGCCGAGCAGGACCACCGCGCCGACCCCGAGCACCCAATGGGGCAGGTCCTCGAACGCCGAGAAGGCGACGCCGCGGTTGTACGCCAGGCGCAAGCTGGCGAAGCCGGGCATCACGTGGATCGGATCGGCGGCGAGGCTCGCCTCCGCCCAGATCTTCGTCACCCAGTCGAGAACCGTGGTGACCAGGAAAATGGCCGCCCCCAGAACGAGCATCGAACGCTTCACCGCCAAGCCTCCCTCGAGCGGCCCCAACCCGGCGCCTTCCGGCGCTATTCCGCCGGACGCCCGCCCGGCTACTACCACGACGCTTCCCGGGCGACGAGCCTCAAGGCGCATGGACCGACGGCGCCGCCGCAGGCAGCACCTGCTCCAGGAACCCACCGAAGAGGTCGTTGAATTGCACCGGGTGGCTCAAATAGGGCGTGTGCCCCGCCCCCCGGATCTCGAAATAGCGCCCTGCCGGCAGGTGGTCCGCCAGCTTCCGCGCCGACCGCAGCGGGATCACCCGGTCCTTCGTCCCGTGGACGAGGAGCACGGGCACCTGGAGCCGCGGCAGCAGCGCGAAGAGATCGGTGGAGAGCACCGCGCTCACCCGCCGGAACATTTCCGCGGAAGAGATCAGCCGCGACTCGCGGACCAGCTCCCGGCGCGCCGCCTCGTCCAGATCGGGCCCGCCGATCACCCGCGCCGCCGCCGGGGCGGCGAGCCAGGCCAGCGGCCGCGGCGCGAGCATGGCGCCGGAGAAGGCGGCGTAGCGGCGGGGCACCATCATCCCGCTCGCCAGCGCGGAGACGAGGACCAGCCCCGAGATCCGCTGCCCGAGCTGCGCCGCGGCGCTGATCGCCACCAGCGAGCCGAAGGAGGTGCCGAGGAGGACGGGGCGATCGAGCCGGTGGAGGTAGTCGACCAGCACCCGCGCCAGGCTCTCGATCGGATTGCCGGGAAAGGGCATCGCGAGCGGCCCGGTCAGCGGCCGCAGATCGAAGCGCCGCGCGAGGGGCGCCTGCCTGGCAAAGGAGCGCCCCGACGCCGCGAGGCCGGGAACGCAGACCACCGCCCGCGCGGGATCGTGGAGCCCGTCGGGAAAGAGGAAGCGCCGCAGCGGCAGGCCGTCGACCTCCTCGTCGCGGAAGGCGAGGCGGAAGCCCTCGGGGATCTCCCCGCGCGTCGGCAACACCGGGCGTTCAGTGGACATCCTCGAGCTCCTCGAGCTGCGTTTCGATCCAGCCCGCCACCTGCTCCCGCAAGGCGTGGAGCGCCGCCTCGCCCGCCCGCGGCGCAGGGGGCGGAAAGGGCGCACCGATCCGGAAACGAAAGCGCGCCGGCAGCGGCGCGGCACCCAGTCCCACCGCCAGCGGCACGGCATATTTCTCGTGGCCGGCCAGCAGCGCCAGAGGCCGCATCTTCGCCACCACCCGGTAGGTATCGTCGATTCCCGCACCCGCCACCGGAACGATGGGCACCTGCGCCGCCTGCGCCACGCGCACCCACCCCAGCGCGCGCTCCCAGGCGAGGCGGTGCCGCGCCTCCCTCGCCTTGAAGACCTCGCGGGCGCCCCCGGGGTAGCAGACCACCAGCCGCCCCTCGCCGAGCATCCGCAGCGCGTTCTCGCGGGTGCCGAGGACGCCGCCGATCGCCTCGAGGGCCGCCCGCATCGGGGGCAGCGCGCAGAGGTAGCGCTCCGCCAGCCCCACCGGGGCGCGGCCGGTGGCCCTCCACACCAGATAGAAGAAGACCGGGGTGTCGAGGCCGTAGAGCCCGTGGTTGGCCACCACCAGCGCAGGTCCCCCGGGCAGATGCTCGGCGCCCTCGAGCTGCGCCCGGTGGTAGCGCGCCTGCGCCGCGGCGATCCGCGCGGCGATGGCGAAGGGCACGTTCGGGCTGCTGGTGTCGGCGTTGTCCGGAGGCAGAGCCATGCCGAGATCAAGGTGGCCATCGAGCGGCGGGTGCGCCCCCCGCACGAGCAGGAAACGAAGGAAGGCATGAGAGCCCAGCCCACGATCGCCATTGTCGGAGCAGGCTACGGCGGTCTCACTGCTCTGGGCAGGATCCTCCAGCTCCTGCCGCACGCCCGCCTGCTCCTCGTGGAGCCGGGTGAGCTCCACGTCGAACGGGCGCGGCTCCACCGGGCCCTGCGGGGCGAGCCGGTGGCGTGGCGCCTCGAGGAGTGCCTGCCGCCCGGGGTGCGCTGGATCCGGGAGCGGGCGGTGGAGGTCGGCGCCCACTTCGTCCGCACGCAGAACGAGCGCATACCGGCAGACCACGTGATCGTCGCCGCCGGCGCAAGGCCGCGCAAAGCGCCCACACCCGCCATCTCCGCCTGGGATCTCGCGGGCATCCGCCGCATCCGCCGCCAGCTGCGCGACGAGACCCGCGTGGTGGTCCTCGGCGGCGGCCTCACCGGCATCGAGGTCGCCTGCGCCATCGCCACCCGTTTCCGCGGAAAGAACCAGGTCGAGCTCCGCGACCGCGGCTCGCTCCTGCTCCCCAACCTGCCTGCGTCGGTCCGCACCGCGGTCGAGGCGGCGCTCGAGAAGCTCCACGTCGAGGTGCGCCTCGGCCTGGACGAGCCGCCGCCCCCGAACGTCGTCGCGGTGGCAGCGACGGGCGCCGATCCCTGCGCCATCCCCGGCGAGGGGGCGCTGCGGGTCGGCGACGCCGACCCCTTCAACCGCCTCCGCTGCGCGCAGATCGCAAGGCTCCAGGGCCAGCGCGCCGCGGCGGAAGTCGCCCGCCTCCACGGCGTGAACGTGCAGCTACCGCAGGTGGAAATGCTCGGCCAGGTGATCGATCTCGGCGCCGCCGGCGCCACCGGCTGGGTCACAGCCGGCGGCATGCAGCTCCCCCTCCCCGCCCCCGCCGCGGCGCTGGGGCTCGAGGCGGTGGCGGTGCGCCACCGGGCCTTCCTCCGCACCCTGCCCTTCTTCTCGGGCAGGGCGGAGAACGACGCCGGCCCGGGGCTGGCGCGTTCGATCTTCGAGCGGCTGGCGTCCCCCGCCACCGGCCCCGCTCCCTAGAACGCCGCGTCAAAGACCACCTCGCCGCTCACCCCCACCTGGTAGGCGGAGACCCGCCGCTCGAAGAAGTTGGTGAGCTCCTGCACGTCCTGCAGCTCCATGAAGGGGAAGGGATTGCGGCTCCCCCACCGCGGCTGCATCCCGAGCAGGAGCAGCCGCTGATCGGCGACGTATTCGAGGTAGGTGCGCACGTCGCGGACCGAGAGCCCGGCCACGCCGAGACCGAGCAGATCCTCGGCGAAGAGCACCTCCGCCTCGATCGCCTCCTCGAGCATCCGCACCACGTCGGCCTCGAGCCCCGCGTCGAAGAGGGAAGGCTCCTCCCGCCGCACGGTCTCGATCACCGAGAGCGCAAAGGCCATGTGGGCGCTCTCGTCGCGGAAGACCCAGTTGGTACCGGAGGCGAGGCCGTGGAAGAGCCCGCGCGAGCGGAGGAAGTAGACGTAGGCGAACGCGGCGAAGAAGAAGAGCCCCTCGACGCAGCAGGCGAAGGCGATGAGGTTGCGCAGGAACGCCCGCCGCTCGGAAGCGCTCCCGAGTCGCTCCACGCCGTGGATGGAGTCGATCCAGCGCATGCAGAACGAGGCCTTGGCGCGGATCGAGGTGATCTGCTCCACAGCGGCAAAAGCAGCGGCGCGCTCGGCCTGGTCGGGCACGTAGGTGTCGAGGAGCGTGAGGTAGAACTGCACGTGCAGCGCCTCCTCGTAGACCTGGCGCGACAGGTACATCCGCGCCTCGGGCGCGTTGATGTGGCGGTAGAGGTTCAGGACCAGGTTGTTGGCGACGATCGAATCGCCGGTGGCGAAGAAGGCCACCAGCCGGTGGATCAGGTGGCGCTCGCCAGGCGTGACCCTGCTGCGCAGATCGACGAGGTCGGTGGCGAAGTCGACCTCCTCGACGGTCCAGGTATTGGCGATGGCGGCCTTGTACATCTCGTAGAATTGCGGGTAGGCCATCGGCCGCAGGGTGAGCTTCATGCCGGGATCGAGGAGCCTCACTGGCAGGCCTCGCAGCTCTCGGGGTTCTCGAGGGAGCACGCCACCGCAGAAGCCGCAGCAGCTGGCGCCACGGTCGCCTTGGCGATCCGCGTCGCCGGTCGCGAGCGCAGGTAGTAGGTGGTCTTCAAACCCCGCTTCCAGGCGTAGAGGTACATCGAGGAGAGCACGCCGATGCTCGGGCTCTCGACGAAGAGGTTGAGCGACTGGCTCTGGTCGACGAAGGGGCCGCGCTCCGCCGCCATGTCGATGAGGGATCGCATCGGCAGCTCCCAGGCGGTGCGGTAGACAGCGCGCACCGCCGCGGGGATCTCCTCGATCCCCTGCACCGATCCTTCCGCCAGCTTGATCCGGTTGCGGACCGCCTCGGTCCAGAGCCCGCGCCCGCGCAGCTCCTCGACCAGGTAGCGGTTGATCACGAGGAACTCGCCGGAGAGGGTCTCCCGCTTGAAGAGGTTGGAGACCTGCGGCTCGATGCATTCGTAGCAACCGGCGATCGAGGCGATCGTCGCGGTGGGCGCGATCGCCACCAGCAGCGAGTTGCGCAGGCCGTGTTCGTCGATGCGCGCGCGCACCCCCGCCCAGCGCAGATCGCTCGCCTCCGCGCCCCAGAGATCGAATTGCAGCTGCCCCGCCGCAGCCCGGGTCTCGCCGAAGGCCGGATGGGCGCCGCGCTCCGCCGCCAGATCGCAGGAGGCGGAGAGCGCCGCCAGGTAGATCGACTCGGCGATCCGCCGCGACAGCGCCCGGGCCTCGGGCCCGTCGAAGGGCAGGCCGAGCTGGAAGAAGACGTCCTGCAGCCCCATCACCCCCAGCCCCACCGGACGCCAGCGCTGGTTCGATCGCGCCGCCTCGGGGACCGGATAGAGGTTGCGATCGATCACGTTGTCGAGCTGGCGCACCGCCACCTGCACCGTCTCCTCGAGCCGCGCGAAGTCGAAGGCACCCCCCGCCACGAACCGGCCGAGGTTGACGGACCCCAGGTTGCAGACCGCCACCTCCCCGCCGCCGGTGACCTCGACGATCTCGGTGCAGAGGTTGGAGAGGTGCACCGTCCGCCCCTCGCCCACCTGGTTGCAGCGCGCGTTGCACGGATCCTTGAACGTCATCCAGCCGTTCCCGGTCTGCGCCAGCGTCCGCATCATCCTGCCGAAGAGCTCCCGTGCATCGACGGTGCGCACCGCGAGCCCCGCCTCCTCCGCCGCCTCGTAGGCGCGGTCGAAGGCCTCGCCCCAAAGGTCCGGCAGCGTGGGCACGGTGGCGGGATCGAAGAGCGACCACCGCCCACCCGCCTCGACCCGCCGCATGAAGAGATCGGGGATCCAGTTGGCGAGGTTGAGATGATGGGCCCGCCGCCCTCCGTCCCCGGTGTTGTCGCGGAGCTCGAGGAAATCCTCCACGTCTGCATGCCAGGGCTCGAGGTAGACACACGCGGCGCCCTTGCGCTTGCCGCCCTGGTTCACCGCCGCCACCGACGCGTCGAGGGTCTTGAGCCAGGGGACGATGCCGTTGGAGTGGCCGTTGGTGGAGCGGATCAGCGATCCCGCGGAGCGCACGCGGTGCCAGGCGACGCCGATGCCGCCGGAGAACTTCGAGAGCAGAGCGATGTCGCGGTAGCGCGCGTAGATCGCCTCGAGGCTGTCGTCGGGCGAATCGAGGAGAAAGCACGAGGAGAGCTGCTCGTGGCTCGTCCCCGCGTTGAAGAGCGTGGGCGAGCTCGGCAGGTATTCGAGCCGGGAGAAGAGCCCGTAGAGCCGGATCGCCTCCTCGATGCTGTCGCTCACCGCCACCGCCACGCGGAGGAAGAATTGCTGCGGCGTCTCGATCACCGCGCGGCTGTGCGGATGGCGAAGGAGGTAGCGATCGGCGAGGGTGCGCAGGCCGAAATATTCGAAGTGGCGATCCCGCGCCGGATCGATCGCCGCGTCGAGCGCTTCCGCGTGCGCCGCCACCAGGCGGGCGAGGCGCGGCGCCACGAGCCCGAGCTCGTGGCCATGGGCGATCGACGCGGAGAAGCTCTCGATCCCCTGCCCCCGGACCTCCTCCTCGACGAAGACGGAGAGGAGCCGCGCAGCGAGGCGCGCGTACCCAGGCTCCTCGGCGGTGAGCGCCGCCGCGGTCTGGATCGAGAGCTGGTCGAGCTCGCGGGTGGTGGCGCCGTCGTAGAGGCCGCTCACGGTGCGCGTGGCCACCCGCAGCGGATCGACGTGTTCCAGCCCGTCGCTGCAGCGCCGCACCCGCCGCACGATCTTCTCGAGCTCCACCGGCTCGAGGCTTCCGTCCCGCTTGCGCACCCGCATCGTCACCGCGGGGGCTCCATCCGTCATCGCCTGCATGCTGCACCCGAAAGGCGACCCCGTCGGTCGCCGGGAAACGGGCCTTGCAGGAAAAGGGCGCAGCGGGACGGAAACGAGGCGTGGGAGAGCACGCGCTGCCGGCCTGCCGGCCTCCCCACGAGGCCCAGGTCAGCGCACGCGCGTCACGCGCGGGCGCATCGCCGGCAGGTCTTCGGACTCGTGGGCGTGCGGCTCCGAAAAGAGCCACTCCTACTGGTCGCCGCTTCCCAGCCTCGAAAAGAGGCCAGTGCTCGATGGCGACGTTCGTTCCCACTCACCGCTGCGGGGGCAGTCCCGGTTTTCCACCGGGTTCCCTTTCGAAGCCTCCGGCCCTTGCTCGGCCTTCGGCACCGACGACGGGGGCCAAGCTAGGGGGCGAGGCGTCGCCTTGTCAACGGAGCTTCGCTCACCGATCGGCCGGCGCTCTAAGGCCCCTCGTCCCGCGAGACGAGGGCGACCTCGAGCGTGCAGCGCTCGTAGTCGTCGGGGATGGAGGTGGCCCAGGCCACGTCCACGAAGCCGTTGCCGTCGAAATCGCCGACGGCGATGTCGTAGACGTAGCGGAGAAACTCGTCGTCGGTGCCGGTGGCGGCGAAGACCAGCTTCCACCCCGTCCCGTCCCAGCCCAGCGCCTCGACCCGGTTCCTGTGCATGCCGGCGAAGAGATCGGCCCGCCCGTCGCCGTCGAAATCGGCGGCGTGGCCGAAGCCCGCCCGGCGCTCGTGGATCGTCTGCCACCGCTCGAAGCCGCCCCTGCCGTCGCCCCGATGCACCCAGGTCTCGGGGATGCCGTAGCCGTCCTCCTTGATCGGCGCGACCACCGCGTCGAGGTGGCCGTCGCCGTCCACGTCGGCGAGCAGGCTGATGCCATGGAGGAAGCCGGGATCGCCGAGCTGCGAGGTGACCGTCGCCCCGAAGCCGTCCGCCGCCCCCAGGATCGTCACCAGCCCCCCGTGCCCACCGAAGACCACGTCGTGCCTGCCGTCGCCGTCGAGGTCGCCCGACGCGAAGGTGGGACGCTGCCTCGGCCGGAACGCCTGCACGTCGTAGGGCTCCAGCCACGCCTCCGGCTGCGCGAAGCCCCCGCCCTCGAGACCACGGGCCCAGGTGAAGTACCAGCTCCCGTAGAGCCCGAGCAGATCGGCCCGCCCGTCGCCGTCGACGTCGCTCAGCTCCAGCCGCTCGAACGCGGAGAACGGCGCAGGCCCCAGCGCCTCCACCTTCTCGAGGAGCGGCACCGGCGCGGCAAAGCCACCGGCACCGTTGCCGCGCATCAGCCCCGACGAGCCGTAGAGCTCCGCGCCCCACTTCCTCGCGAAGAGATCGAGGTGGCCGTCGCCGTCGACGTCGCCGACCTGCGGCGCAAGCCAGCCGTCGATGCTCCAGCCCTCCCCGCTCTCGAGGGGCAGGCCGGTGAGCATCTCCCGCTCGATCCGGTAGAGCTTCTGCACGTCGCCGGCGACGAGCAGATCGTCGCTCCCGTCCTCGTCGGCGTCACCTGCGGCGAGACGCAGGTGCTGGCCGGCCACGGTGAGCTGGATCCGCCGATCCTGGTAGCCGAGATCCGGCGCAACAATCGGCTCCTCGTCCTCATATAGGCTCGAGCACGAGACCTCCCGCCGCACGCCCTCCTCGTCGGTGCGGAAGCAGCCGCCCTCCATCTCCGGCCCGAAGCCGATCAGATCGCAGCCGCCACCGAGCAGCGGCAACAGAAGAACGAGCCGGCGCATGGCCTCCCCCCGTGCAGACGACCTCCACTTTACGTGCACCGCACCGCCGGGGGAAGCCGCCGCGCGGCAACTGCCGCCCCGAGCCCAAAAACGCTCGACGTTCTGCGGCTTTGACACCCAACGCCCCGCCTCCTATAACGCCCGGTCCGACCTACCTTGAGGACGCTCCCGATGCCCGAGGCCGCTTCCGCACCGCTCGTACAGGTCGACGCTCCGCAGGCGCCGCCGCGCCCCGACGTCCCCGCTCCGGACACGCCGGCAGGTGCGCCGGCTGGCCCGGGCCCAGCGGCGCCGGCGCCCACCACCGCCGAGGAGGGCACGGCCCCGGTGCAGGCCCCCGCCCCCGACTTCGTCGGCTGGGCGATCCTCGGCATCCTCCTCGCGCTCCTCGTGGCGGTGGCCTTCAAGCTGCTGCAAAAGAAACGCAAGGAGCGCGAGGAAGCGGCCCCGACCCTGCCGCCGAAGCGCGAGCGCCTCGAGATCCCCGGCGCCGAAGCGCGCGAGCGCGAGCGGGTCGGGGAGCAGGCCGTCGCCGGCCGCGAGGCGGAGGCCCGCCGCAAGGAGGAGGAGGCCGCCCGCCGCAAGGCGGAATACGACGCCCGCAAGAAGGCCGAGCGCGAGGAGCGCGAGCGCCGCCGCGCCGAGATCGCCGCCCTGCCGCCGGAGGAGCGCGCCGCCCGCGAACGCGCCCTCGAGGAGGAGATCCGCGCCGCCCGGGCAGCGGAGGAGGAGGAGCGCCGCCGCCTCCGCATCGAGGAGGAGGAACGCCGCAAGGCCGAGTACCAGGCCCGCAAGGAGGCGGAGCGCGCCGAGCGGGAGCGCAAGGCCCGCGAGAAGGCGGAGGCCGAAGCGGCGCGGCTCCAGGCGATCGAGGCGGAGCGCGAGCGCAAGGAGCAGGAGCGGCTCGCGGCCCTGGAGGCACAGCGGCAGAAGATCGCGGCGGAGGGGGGCAAGACGCTGCTCGAGGGGCTGACCCGCACCCGCGAGGGCGGCTTCGTCGCCCGCATCGCCGGCCTCTTCGGCGGCAGGGCGGAGGTGGATCAGTCGAGCATCGGCGAGCTCGAGGAGATCCTCTTCACCGCCGACATCGGGGTGAAGACCTCGATGAAGCTGGTGGAGCATGCGCAGGAGCGCCTGCAGCGCAGGGAGCTCTCCAACCCCGACAAGCTCCGCCAGACCATCCGCGGCGACATCGAGGAGATCCTCGCCACCGCGCAAGCTGGCGCGGCGCCGGG
Organism: Vulgatibacter sp.; assembly: GCF_041687135.1. Classification (NCBI taxonomy): domain Bacteria; kingdom Pseudomonadati; phylum Myxococcota; class Myxococcia; order Myxococcales; family Vulgatibacteraceae; genus Vulgatibacter; species Vulgatibacter sp. The sequence continues at coordinate 714,200 of NZ_JAWLCN010000002.1, forward strand.
TCTGGACGGCCTCGGCCTGCCCATCGGAGCAAAGAAGCCCTGGGTGATCATGGTGGTGGGCGTCAACGGCGCCGGAAAGACCACCACCATCGGCAAGCTCGCCGCCAAGCTCAAGGCCCGCGGCAAGAGCGTGCTGCTGGCCGCCGGCGACACCTACCGCGCCGCCGCCACCGAGCAGCTCGACGTCTGGGCGGAGCGCGCCGAGGTGCCGATCGTCAAGGGGGCGGAGAACGCCGATCCCGCCGGGCTGATCTTCGAGGCGGTGCAGCGCGGCGTGGCAGAGGGCGTCGACGTGGTGATCGCCGACACGGCAGGCCGCCTCCACACCCGCGCGCCGCTGATGGAGGAGCTGAAGAAGGTCAAGCGGGTGGTGACCAAGGCCCGCGAGGGCGCGCCGGACGAGATCCTCCTCGTCCTCGACGCGACCATGGGCCAGAACGCCATCCAGCAGGCCCGGCAATTCCACGACGCCCTGGGCGTCACCGGCATCGTCCTCACCAAGCTCGACGGCACGGCGAAGGGCGGCGTGGTGATCGGCATCAGCGACGAGCTCAAGATCCCGGTGCGCCTCGTGGGCATCGGGGAATCGCTCGCGGATCTCCGCCCGTTCGAACCGAAGGAATTCGTCGACGCCCTCTTCGGCGTGGCCTGACGCGGCCCGCAGAACGAAAACGAAAGAAGCACCATGCGCCCCACCGTCCTCCTCTTCGACATCGACGGCACCCTGATCACCTCCGGCACCTCCGCGCGGCGGGCGATCGAGCGCGCCTTCGAGAAGCACACCGGCAGGCGCGACGCCTTCGGCTTCCCCTTCGACGGCATGACCGACCGGGCGATCGTCCGCATCGCGCTGCGCAACATCGGCATGGACGCGGACGAGGCGGCGATCGACGCCTTCCTGCCGCTCTACCTCGAGGTGCTCGAGGACGAGATGGCGAAGGCGCCGCTCTTCCGCGTGCACCACGGCATGGAGCGCGCGGTGGACACCGCCCGGGGCCGGGACGGCTTCGCGGTCGGCCTGGGCACCGGCAACGTGAAGGCCGGCGCCGCGGTGAAGTTGAAGCGCGCCAGGCTCCACGACCGCTTCCCCTTCGGCGGCTTCGGCTGCGACCACGAGGATCGCCCCACCCTGATCCGGATCGGCGCCGAGCGCGGCGCGGCGCAGCTCGGGGTGCCGCTCGCCGAGTGCCGGGTGGTGATCATCGGCGACACGCCGAAGGACGTGCACGCTGCCCAGGCGATCGGCGCCGAATGCATCGGCGTGGGCACCGGCCATTTCGGGCCGGCGCAGCTCCTCGCCTGCGGCGCCACCAGGGCCTTCCGCCACCTGGGCGAAGAGGGCGCGCTCGAGGCGGTGCTCGGCCACTGACGCCGAGCGGTGCTCCCATACGGCCCGGCCAATCACCTCACCGCAACAAGGGGGCGGACGAGTGGTTGGCCAACGGCGGCGTCGGCTTCATGTTCTGAGCCGGGGGGCAGGAAGGCGCAGGGTCGCCATGGCTTCGTCACTCGATCGAGGCATCCATCCGGACGTAGAGGTAGGATGGTGGGCCGGGGGACGATCGAGGGGCGGCGCCGCGTTGACATCCCCCGAGGAAGCGGAGAGGACGGGCGGATGGCGATTCCCAACCAGGTGCGAGAACAGGCGGCGGAGCAGCCGCCCGAGATCTTGGCAGAGGTGGCGCCGCTTCCGGCGGACGCCGGGGTTGGCCGCGCCCCGACCGGCTACATGCTGCGCACCCTGGTGCAGGGGATGCGCCCCCACCAGTGGGTGAAGAACGGCTTCCTCTTCGCGCCGCTCGTCTTCAGCCGGAACCTCTTCCACCTCGAAGCCTTCCTCACCGCGGTGGCAGCGTTCTTCCTCTTCTCCGCCGCGGCTTCCGCCGTCTACCTCGGCAACGACGTCCTCGACGTGGAGGCCGACCGCAAGCACCCGGTGAAGCGCTTCCGGCCCATCGCCTCCGGCGCCCTGCCGATCCCGCTCGCAGCGGGGATGGCGGCCTTCCTCGCCGGCGGCTCGGTGGCGGTGGCCACCGCCATCGACTTGGCCTTCGCCGCGGTGATCCTCGGCTACCTGGTGATGAACACCGCCTATTCGGTGAGCCTCAAGCGGATCGCCTACGTGGACGTCGGCGTGATCGCCACCGGCTTCGTCCTCCGCGTCCTCGCCGGCGCGCTGGCGATCGCCGTGCCCACCTCCAACTGGCTCTTCGTCTGCACCTTCGCCCTCGCGCTCTTCCTCGGGCTGGGCAAGCGCAAGCACGAGCTCCTGGTGGCGGTGGAGTCGGGACACGACGGCACGAAGGCGCGCAAATCCCTGAAGGGCTACCAGCTCCGCCACGTGAACGTCGCGCTCCTGCTGGCAGGCGTCCTCGCCGCTGCGAGCTACGTGCTCTACACGGTGGCCCCCGAGACCCACGAGAAGTTCGACACCTACCTCCTCGCGCTCACCCTGCCCTTCCCGGCCTTCGGGATCTGGCGTTTCAACCAGCTGGTCAGCCACTCGGCCCGGGCGAGCAGCCCCACCGAGGCGCTGATCACGGACCCGCCCTTCGTGGCGAACATGGTGATCTGGGGCGTCGCGGTGGTGGCGATCCTCTACTCCGCGCTCTCGGGCATGCCCACGCCGGTCTGAACGGCGAATTGCCGGATCCGTCCGCCGGAGGTAGAAAGCACGACGGACGGAGTCACCGAGCGTCTTGCATCCCGATCGCTACGAGTCGTGGGGGCGTTTTCCCAAAGTCTGCAGGCAGGAAGTCCGCTCGCTGCGTTTTCGCAGCGATCCCCTTCCGGAAGCCGAAGGCCCCCTTCTGCCCTACGGCCTCGGACGCTCCTACGGCGACAGCTGCCTGAACGAGGGCGGCACCCTCCTCTCCACCACGAACCTCGACCGGCTGATCCACTTCGATCACGAGCGCGGGATCCTGCGCTGCGAGGCGGGCGTGTCGCTGGCGGAGATCCTGCGGCTCACCGTGCCGCGGGGCTGGTTCCTCCCGGTGACGCCGGGCACGAAATTCGTCACCCTCGGCGGCGCCATCGCCAACGACGTCCACGGCAAGAACCACCACGCCGACGGCACCTTCGGCAGGCACGTGCGCTGCTTCGAGGTGCTGCGTAGCGACGGCACCCGCCACCTCTGCTCGCCGGAGGAGAACGCCGGGCTCTTCCGCGCCACCATCGGCGGCCTCGGCCTCACCGGCGTCGTCACCTGGGCCGAGTTCCAGCTCCGGCCGGTGAGCAACCCGCTGATCGAGGCGGAGTCGGTGCGGATCCGCAGCCTCGACGAGTTCTACGAGGTCAACGCCGCCTCGGAGGCGGACTACCGCTACACCGTCGCCTGGATCGACGTGCTCGCCAGCGGCAGGAACCTCGGCCGCGGCCTCTACAACCGCGGCAACCACGCGGCGCCGGTCACCGCCGATCTGCCGAAGCTGCGCTGGGGTTCCCGCCTCGCCGTGCCGCTGGACGCGCCGGGCTGGGCGATCAACCCGCTCACCGTCCGCGCCTTCAACTTCGCCTACTATCACAAGCAGCTGCGGCGGGTGCAGGCGGGGCTGCTCCCCTACGAGCCCTTCTTCTACCCCCTCGACGCGGTGGCGAAGTGGAACCGCGTCTACGGCAAGCGGGGCTTCTTCCAGTACCAGTGCGTGGTGCCCACCGGCTCGGAGGCGATGCGCGAGATCATCCGCACCATCGCCCGCTCCGCGGAGGCCTCGCCGCTGGTGGTCCTCAAGACCTTCGGCGATCTGCCCTCGCCCGGGATGCTCTCCTTCCCGCGGCAGGGGATCACCCTCGCCCTCGATTTCCCCAACCGCGGGGAGCGCACCTTCCGCCTCTTCGAGGAGCTCGACCGGCTCGTCGCCGACGCGGGCGGCGCCCTCTACCCGGCCAAGGACGCCCGGATGCCGCCGGCGATGTTCCAGCGTTCCTTCCCACGGTGGCGGGAGTTCGCCACCTACGTCGATCCGCGGTTCTCGTCTTCCTTCTGGCGCCGCGTCACCCACGAGTTCTGAACCCTATGAAACGAGTCCTGATCCTCGGCGCCACCTCGGCGATCGCAGAGGAGACCGCGCGCCTCTTCGCCTCGAAGGGCGACCGCATCTGCCTGGTCGGCCGCAGGCCCGAGCGCCTCGCGGAGATCGCCGCCGACCTGCGGGTCCGCGGCGCGCCGCAGGTGGAGACGCTGGTCTCCGACCTGAACGAGACCGAGCGCCACGGTGCGCTGATCGACGGCGCTGCGGAGGCCCTCGGCGGCCTCGACACCGCCCTCCTCGCCCACGGCACCCTGGGCGACCAGGCCGCGAGCCAGGCGGACTGGACGGTCGCCGCCAGTGAGATCCACACCAATTTCCTCAGCGCCGCCTCGCTGCTCACCCTGCTCGCCAACCGCTTCGAGGCGCAGCGGCACGGCGCCGTCGCGGTGATCTCCTCGGTGGCCGGCGATCGCGGCAGGCAGAGCAACTACGTCTACGGCGCAGCGAAGGCGGGGCTCACCACCTTCACCGACGGCGTCCGCAACCGCCTCGCGCCCCTCGGCATCACCGTGGTCACGGTGAAGCCCGGCTTCGTCGACACGCCGATGACCGCCCACCTGCCCAAGGGCCCGCTCTTCGTGAAGCCGGACGTGGTGGCCCGCAGCATCCACCGCGCGCTGGCGAAGGGCGGCAACGTGCTCTACACGCCGTGGTTCTGGCGCTTCATCATGGCGATCATCAAGGCCGTGCCCGAGGCGATCTTCAAGAAGCTCAAGCTCTGATCGGGGAGCCGCAGCGCCCCCGCCCTTCGCGGTAGGATGGCGGCATGCGCGAAAAGAACAGGCTCGCATGGCTCTTCGAGCCGGTGCCGATCGCACCGCTCGTCTACCTGCGCATCGCCTTCGGCTACCTGGTGGGCATCGACGCTGCCCGCTACCTGATCCACGGTTTCGCCACGCGCTACTACGTCGAGCCGGCCTTCCTCTTCAAATACTACGGTTTCGAGTGGGTGCATCCCCTGCCCGGCGTGGGGATCTACCTCCACTTCGCCGCGCTGGTCATCCTCGCGGCCTGCGTCGCAGCGGGGTTCCTCTACCGGATCGCCGCACCGCTGCTCTTCCTCGGCTTCACCTGGGTCTTCCTGCTCGACCAGGCGCTCTACCTCAACCACTTCTACCTGATCGCGCTGATCGCCCTGCTCCTCGCCCTCGTCCCGGCGCATCGGGCCCTCTCCGTCGACGCGCGCCTGCGCCCCGCCCTGCGCTCGACCACGGCGCCCGCCTGGACCATTCGCATCCTCCAGGTGCAGCTCGCCGTGGTCTACGTCTACGGCGCCATCGCCAAGCTCAACGCCGACTGGCTCCTCGAGGCGCAGCCGCTCACGATGTGGCTCGCGTGGAGGGCCGATCTCCCCATCCTCGGCCCGGTCCTCGCGCTGCCGGCGACGGCGTGGTTCTTCAGCTGGGCGGGGCTGCTCTTCGATCTGCTCGTGGTGCCCGCGCTCCTCTGGCGCAGGACCCGGATCGTCGCCTGCGTCGCGACGGCGTCCTTCCACCTGCTCAACGCGGTGATCTTCCAGATCGGCATCTTCCCCTGGATGATGCTCGCCGCCACGGCGCTGCTCTTCCTGCCGGGTTGGCGCCTCGCCCGCCCGGAGCGGTGGACGGCGCCATCCCCGCAGCCCGCCCCCAGGCCGAGCCCCCTCGTCGCCGCCGCCCTCGCTGGCTGGGTGCTCGTGCAGCTCGTCGTGCCGCTGCGCCACTGGCTCTACCCTGGCGACGTGCACTGGACCGAGGAGGGGCACCGCTTCTCGTGGCGGATGAAGCTCCGCCAGAAGTCGGCCGAGGCGACCTACTGGGCAGTGGATCGAAAGACGGGGGAGCGCTGGCGCGTGCCGGTGGAGGAGCTCCTCGGCGAGTTGCAGCTCCAGCGCCATCCGGTGCGGCCCGACATGGTCCTGCAGCTCGCCCACTGGCTCGCTGCGCGGGAGGAGGGGGCGCGGGGCAGTCCGGTGGCGATCCACGCGGAGGTGCGGGCCTCCCTGAACGGCAGGCCGCCGCAGCTCCTCGTCGATCCCACGGTGGATCTCGCGGCGGTGCCGCGCGATCTGCGGCCCGCCGCCTGGATCCTGCCGCTCGGCGCTGACGCGCCGCCGGAGCGCGACAGCCGGCCAGCGATCGCGGGGGAGTGACCGGCTACTTCGCCGATTCGACCCAGCTCGTCTGGATCAGGGTGGAGAAGCGCTCGTCGACGCTACCGTCGGGCAGGAGGTACTGGCCCTCCTCCACCACCACGCCCTCGACGCAGCCGTCGGCGATCACCGCGCCGGTGTTCGCGTGGGGGCTCGCCGCGTCGGTGGGGCCGGACCAGAGCTCGCTGAGCAGCACGTACTCGACGCCGGGCTCGTTCACCGGGATCCGGCTCATCGGCGCGGGGATGGTGTCGTTGCCGCCGATGTCGGCTGCGTTGCGCGAGTTCCAGGCCACCACGTTGGTGTAGCCGGCGTTGCGCCGCTTGGCGGGCTCGAGCGCGAGCAGATCGGCGCAGGTGAGCCTCTCGCCGTTGGGGCGCGTCGGGTGGAACATGGTCACACCCACCGAGGCGATCCGGTAGCCGGTGACCTCCTTCGGATAGCGGCTGAAGATGTAGAAGCTCGCGCGCTGGACCTGATCGTCCGGCCCCCTGGCGCCGACGTCGATGCATTCGTCCTCGACGCAGATCGCGTCGATGTGGTGCTCGAGGCCGTAGGCGCATTTGGGCATCTGGATGCACGCGGGCGGCTGGTCGTTGATTCCGTCGCCCCCGCCCCCGCCGCTGCCGCCAGCGCCGGCAGCATCGTCCTCGCCGCCACCACAGGCAGCAGCCACCATCACGAGACCCAGCAGCGCACGGCGCGACATCGTTCCTCCAGGGCAGCGGCGCGAAGGCGCCGCGGGATCCATCGCCGCGCGGCGGGAATCCCTTCGCTCGAAATTCGATCGGTGCCCGTCCTTACCACAGCGGCAGGCCTTGCTGCACGTCGCAGCGTGCCATCACCCGACGTGTCCGGGCGCTCACGGCAGCGGCGCCCCGGCACGCGGCAGCCCCGCCACCGCGCCCAGATGCTGCACCACCGCCGCCCCGACCCGGGCGGCGAAGCCGAGGTGGGCACGCAGCCGCTCCACCGGGATCCCCTCGGGACGGACCCCGCCCCGCAGCTCCTCTGCGATCCGCACCAGCAGCGCCGCCATGAAGCCGTCGCCTGCGCCGGTGGCGTCGACGAGCGCCACCTGCGGCGCCGCCACCGCCCCCTCGTCGCCGGCACGGGCCCAGACCGCCCCAGCGGCGCCGCGGGTCACCACCGCCAGCCCCACACCCCGGCGCACCAGCTCCCTCGCCGCCTCGCCGGGCGCCTCGGCGCCGGTGACGAAGGCCGCCTCCTCGGCGGCGATCTTCACCACGTCCGCGCCGGCGCAGAGCTCGTCGAGCAGCAGCCGGAGCCGGTCGGGCTCGCGCCAGCGGTGGAGCCGCAGGTTGGGATCGAGGGAGATCACCGCGCCGCTCTCCCGCCCCAGCGCGAGGAAGCGCCGGGTCGCCTCCACGCCGGGCTCGAGCAGGAGCGTGTTGCTGCCGGCGTGGACGATTCGGCTGGCGGCGATCCGCGCGGGATCGACGTCCTGCAGATCGAGGAGCATGTCGGCGGAGGGCGCGCCGTAGAAGTCGAAGCGCCGCTCGCCCCGCTCGTCGAGGGCGATGAAGGAGAGGCCGGTTTTGCCCGCAGCGCTCTTGCGCAGGCCGCCGCAGTCGATCCCCTCGCCTTCGAGCGAATCTTCGAGGAAGTGGCCGAATTCGTCGGCGCCGACCACGCCGCTGAAGGCGACGCTGGCGCCGAGCCGCGCGGCGCCGATGGCGACGTTGGCCGGCGCGCCGCCGCTGGTCACGGCGAAGTGGCGCACGTCCCGCATCCTGCCCCGCTCCTGCGGCAGGAAGTCGACGAGGGCCTCGCCGACGCAGAGCAGATCGAAGCGGCGATCGTCCATCCCGCTGCCCCCTACCCCTCGATCCCCACCTGCGCGAGGAAGTCGAGGGATCGCGGATTGCGTCCCAGCACCTGGTGGGTGAAGCGGCGCACCAGGTTGCGCACCCGGGCCCGCAGCTGCGGCTCGGCGATCGAGGCGGCGAAGGGCGGCGCCTGCTGCAGCGCCTCCATCGCCTCCCGCACCGGCGCCTCCACCCGCACCGCGCCGGCGAAGGCCATCGACGTGCAGCTGCCGCAGACCGCGCCGCCGTGGGGCGGATCGAAGAGGATCGTTCCCTCCACCGGCCCGCCGCAGATCGTGCAATCGGAGAGGCGGGGCGAGAGCCCCACGTGCTCGAGGGCCGCGAGCTCGAAGGCGAGGAGCGCAGCGGGATCCGCCTCGCGGACCGCGAGCTGCCCGAGGTAGGCGCGGAGCGCGTCGTAGAGCTCCTCGTGGGCGACCCGCTCCTTGCAGAGCTCCCTGCACAGCTCCGCCGCGTGTCCCGCGTGGCCGAGGCGGGCGAGGTCGAAGCGCAGGCCGGCGTGGGCCTCCTCCACCATGCAGGAGGAGAAGAAGAGGAGATCGCCCCGCCGCTCCGCCAGCTCGACCCGCAGGACGGTGAAGGGCTCGAGGGCCCCGGCGAAGCGCCGCTTCGATTTGCGTGCGCCGGCGGCGAAGGCGCCGAGCTTGCCCCGCTCCCTGGTGAGGAGGGTGACCACGCGATCGGAGTCGCCGTAGTCGAGGCAGGAGAGAACGATTGCTTCGCCGGAGAAATCCCCGGGCCTCACGCCAGCCACGTGGACCTCAAGCCAGCAACCACCAGGCGAGCGCCGCGAGAAAAGGCGCGGCCAGCCCCGCCATCCAGGGCCACGGCGAGGGCGCCGGCGGAACGACCATCGCCGGCTTGGCTGCGGGCTCGGAGGATTCGGGCAGCCCCATCGCCCGGCGCCATTCGTCGTAGCGGGCGACGAGCTCGTCCGGCCCCAGCCCCACCGCCCGCGCGTAGGCCCGCAGGTAGCCCACCACGAAGACCCGCGCCGGCAATTCGTCGAAGCGCTCGCCCTCGAGGGCCTGGATCGCCGCGGGGGAGAGCTTCGTCTCCCGCGCCACGTCCACGAGCTCGAGCCCGCGAAGCTCTCGCTGCTGCGCCAGGTAGCGGCCGAAGCTCTCCATCAGCCCTCCGGGATCATCGCGGCCTGCCGGGTGCATTCGTCGCCGAGCTCCTCGTCCTTCGCCTTCTCTACGCAGGCGAGGAAGGAACGCCGCGCTGCCTCGTCCTTCCCCTGCTCGAGGAGCACGAGGCCGAGGCGGTAGTCGGCGTCCGGCTCCTTCGGGCAGGTCTTGCCGTAGCGCTCGAGGAGCCGCATCGCATCGTCGAGCTCGCCCTGGCTCTGGGCGATCTCGGCGAGGTTGCGGTAGCCGAGGCAGAAACCCGGGTTGTTGGAGACGGCGGCGCGCAGGTGCATGAGCGCCCCCTCCACGTCACCCTTCTTGTATTTGCACCAGCCGAGGTTGTTCTCGGCGAGGTAGGGCTCCCGGTAGAGGAGATCGCCGCGGGCCTCGTCGAGCAGCGGGATCGCCTCGTCGCAGCGTCCCTGCGCGGTGAGCGCCGCGCCGAGGTTCACCTTCGCCTCGCTGTAGCCGGGCTTCAGCTCGATCGCCTTGCGGTACTGCACCACCGCTGCGTCGAGCCGCTGGAAATAGAGGTGGAGCAGCAGGCCGTAGAGGTTGCGCGCCTCGGGATTCTCCGGGTCCTTCTCGACCGATTTCTCGATCTCCGCCAGCGCCGCGCGGGTGTCACCCGACGCCAGCGATTGCTGCGCGAGGCGCTGGTGCACCTCTCCCAGCTCGCGATCCTTCTGCGAGACGCCGCCACACGCGGCAAGGACGAAGACGAGGACGAGGACGAGGACGAGAAGCTTGCGCATGTTCCCTAGAAGCTTGCGAGCAGGCGACCGAGGCGAGCGAGCTGCCCGGGCGACGGGGTGAAGGTCGGGGTGAGGGAGCCCCCGGCGGGGCCCGGCGTTCCGAAGGCGCCGGGCGCCTCCGCCGGACGAACGGGCTGGGCCTCGTCGGCCTCGGTCTCGCCGCCGCGCTGCAGGCGCGAGAGGATGCGCGCCAGCTCGACGTGGCCCAGATCCGCGGGCACCACGTCCATCATGAAGCCCATCGATTCGCAGAAATGCCACGCCTCCTCCACCGCCTCGTGGAGCACGGAGAGGGGCAGGTTCTGCTTCTCGTAGACCCAGACCGCCGGCTCCCTGGCGAGCACGAGCCAGAGGGAGACGTAGATGGAGACGGTCTCGCTGCTCGTGCGCAGCGCGACCACGAAGGCTTGCGACGACTGTGCCTGCCGCCCCGGCACCGCCACGTGGGGCTGGTTGCTCGACTCGGCGAGGTAGGCGATCGACTCCCGGTTGACCGGAAGCTCCTGGATGGTCGGATCGAAATGGAACACGGCCGCTCCCCGCGTGTGCGGCCCTACAGCAACGGAAAACGGGCGATCCGTCAAGCACTTGGCCCTGTGGGCAGCCAGGGGCGATCAGACGCCCCGCGTCTCCGCGCCCCAGATCAGCTTGTGGAGCTGCAGCTGCAGCCGCGCCTCGATCCCGGTCTCGAGGATCCAGGCCGCCAGATCCTTCGGCTCCACCTTGCCGTGGACCGGCGAGAAGAGCAGCGCCGCGTGCCTGCCCTCGAGCTCGAGGCGCCGCACCAACTCCACCGACCAGCGGAAGTCGGCCTCGGAGCCGATCACGAATTTGAGCTCGTCCCGCGGCCCCAGGGTGCGCAGCCAGCCGAGGTGCTCCTCGGTGGCGCCCTCGCCGGAGTCGGGGGTCTTCACGTCGACGATCTTGATCACCTGCGGAGGCAACCGATCCCACCGGGCCTGGCCGTGGGTCTCGATCGCGACCTCGTAGCCCCGATCGACGAGCTCCTGCGCCAGCTGCGGCAGCTCCTTCTGCAGGAGCGGCTCGCCGCCGGTGAGGGTCACGTAGCGGGTGGGATGGCCGGCCACCTCGGCGAGGATCTCCTCGCGGCTCCGCTTGGTGCCGTTGTGGAAGGCGTAGGCGGTGTCGCAATAGCCGCAGCGGAGATCGCAGCCGGTGAAGCGCACGAAGACGCACGGGCGCCCGGCACGGGTGGATTCTCCCTGGATGGAGAAGAAGATCTCGGTGACTGCCATCGCCATGGTGTGCTTCCGGTAACGAGCGGGGGAGCGGTGCTAATCCGGCGCGGCCCCGGCGTCAACCAGCCACCGACGCGGCCACGGCGTCGACGGACACGGCGCGGGGCTACTCCGCCCGAATCGCAGCCCGCGGGGCCTGCGCCATCGTGGTCGGTGCCTCGGTGCCGAGCCGGGTGCGGAGCCGGCGGTGCTCCCGGTTCACCTTGCGGGCGAAGGCGAGCCAGCGCTCCGGCACCTCGCCCGTCTCGGAGAGGGCCTTCTCCACCGCGCCAGGCCCTGCATTCCACGCGGCGAGCGCGCGCTCCCTGGTGCGAAAGCGCCGCTCCATCATCGCGAGGTAACGAATGCCGAAGCGCAGGTTCGCCACCGACTCCGGCTCGAAGGCCGCCTTCTCCGGCAGCTCCTCGTGGCGGGCGATCTCCTTGAGCGTCACCGCCCGGAGCTGGAGCAGCCCGCGGGCGTTGGCGTTGGAGACGGCGTCGGGAAGGAAGTCGCTCTCGACCTCCATCACCGCGAGGATGAAGAGCGAATCGAAGCCGGCGCGGCGCGCCTCCTCGACCACGGCGGTGGCGACCTGCCGGCGGAGCAGCGGATCGATGCTCACCGGCGCCCGCCACTCCAGGTACCGCGCCACCCGTTCGATCTCGGGGTCGACCGCCACGTGCGGGACCACCGGCTTCGGGCTCGGCGTGATGCTCCAGGGCATCGCCGCGGCGGTCCCGAATGCCAGCAGGCCGATCGCCCGGAGCGGCCAGCGCGCGCGTACCTTCATCCACCCTCCTGCCGCCGTCGCGGCGTCCACGACCTGCCCGAGCGAACCAGCCGGGCAGGCGAGCGGCGATAGATAGCGGCGGCCCCGCACGGCGGCAAGGGGCGAAAAGTAGGCGGTTATCCCACCCGATCAGGCGGTGGGCTTCTCTGCGCCGCCCTTTTCGGGGCGCGCCTGCTGTGCGGCGCTCCAGCGGCGCGCCTGCTTCGAGAGCTTTTCCAGCCTGCGGGAGAGGCGGTTCACCTGCTGCCCGAGCTCCGCGATCTGCGGCCTGGTGGCGACGCCCATCCGCTCGAAGGCCTTCTCCGGCAGCCCCTCGAGGCGCTTGAGCACCTCGGTGCCGGTCTGCTCGGCGCGGCTGCGCAGCTCCGCCGCGTGGGAGAGGAGCTCACCGCTCTTCACCTTCGCCACCAGCTCCTCGAGCTCCTTGCGCGAGGCCGAGCCCCGATCCGCCAGCTCGCGGATGCGCTTCTGTGCCTCGTTCTCGTACTGCTGCAGCCGCTGCTCCACCGCTGCCAGCTGCTCCCGCCAATTCTTCCGGGTCTCCATCGGCCTGTCCCCCTGCTGCATGACGCAGCGCGTTGCGAATTCCACCCACGGTCTATAACGCGTCGCGTCGCCCTGTCAATCCGCCAGCCCATCAGGGGATCTCCGGAGCGCGGCGATCTGTTCAGCGACCGATGGATGAAGTAGATCGCGCCCGCCCGCAAAACCCCGGAGCCCACCGTGTACGGCCTGCTGCGCGCCTTCCTCTTCCTCTTCGAGCCCGAGCGGATCCACCGCTTCGTCTCGCGCCTGATCCGCTTCCTGGGAAAGCACGCCGGCCTCGCCGCGCTTCTGCGGCGCCGCCTCGCGGTGGAGGACGAGCGCCTCGCGGTCCGGGCCTTCGGCCTGCGCTTTCCCTCGCCGCTCGGTCTCGCAGCGGGCTTCGACAAGGGCGAGGGCCTGGCAGCCGGCCTCTTTGCCCTGGGCTTCGGCTCGGTGGAGGTGGGAACGATCACCCCGCGACCGCAGCCCGGCAACCCGCAGCCGCGCATGTTCCGCCTCCCGGCGCAGCAGGCGCTGATCAATCGGATGGGGTTCAACAACGCAGGTGCGGCGGAAGCCTCGACCCGCTACCGCCTCCTCGCCTTCCGGCCGGGCCCGCTCGGGATCAACCTCGGCAAGAACAAGGAGACGCCGGCGGAGCGCGCGGCGGAGGACTACCTCGCCGCCTTCGACGCCCTCGCGGACGTCGGCGACTATTTCGTGGTCAACGTCTCCTCACCCAATACCCCGGGCCTTCGCGACCTCCAGGCGCCGGAGGCGCTCCGCTCCATCCTCGTGCCCCTGGTGGCGGCGGCGCAGGCGCGGGGCGGCAAGCCCGTGCTCCTCAAGCTCGCCCCCGACCTCGCCGACGAGGACGTCGACGCCCTCTCCGATCTCGCGCGGGAGGTGGGCCTCGCCGGCCTCATCCTCGCCAATACCACCATCGGCAGGCCCACGGCGGAGGGGGAGCCGGTGGCGAAGGAAGCGGGCGGAATGAGCGGCGCGCCGCTGCTCGGCCGGGCGCTGGCGCTGGTGTCGCGGGTCTACCTTCGCCACGGCAGCCGCCTGCCGATCATCGGTGTCGGCGGCATCTTCGACGCCGACGACGCCTGGCGGATGATCCGGGCGGGCGCCACCCTGGTGCAGGGCTACACCGGCTTCATCTATGGCGGCCCGGGCTACGCCCACCGGATCGAGCGCGGCCTCCTGCGCCACCTCGAGCAGGCGGGCCTGCCCGGCATCGAGGCGGCGGTGGGCCTCGACGCCCGGGAAGGCGCCGCTACCCCGTCGGCGCCGGCGCGGCTCGGCGTGTGAACCGGGGCGGCGGGGACGCGCCCCGTGCCTCGCGATGATCCTTGCCCGCTGGCCATTTGCTCGCGGTGTGGCCACCTCAGCGTTGGATTCCATTCGATGGCCCGTCCGACGACCGAACCGAGCGCCGACTTTCTCCCCCTCGCCGCTGGTGGCGAGATGGCCGCGCGGATCCGCGAGCGGGATTGGGCCGACACGCCCCTCGGGCCAATCGAGCGCTGGCCCCGCGCCCTGAAGAACGCGCTCGGGCTCCTCCTCCCCTCGACCTTCCCGATGTTCGTCTGGTGGGGAGAGGAGCGGATCATCCTCTACAACGACGCGTACGCCCTGCTCATCGGCGACAAGCACCCCGGCCATCTGGGAGCCAGGGCGCACGAGGAGTGGGCCGGGATCTGGGACGTGATCGGGCCGCTCGCCGATGCGGTCCTCGTCGAGGGCCGGGCGATCGGCAGCGACAACCTGCCGCTGCTCCTCTTCCGGCGCGGCTACCTCGAGGAGACCTGGTTCGGCTACGCCTACAGCCCGGTGCTGGAGGAGGACGGCACCATCGCCGGCCTCTTCTGCGCCTGCCACGAGACCACCGCCGAGGTCCTCCGCGCCCGGCGCCTCGAGCTCCTTCGCGGACTCGCTGCAGCGTCCGGCGGCGCCACGGAGGAGGAGGCCGCCGCCAACGCGATCGGCGCCCTCGAGCGGGGCAGCGGCGACCTTCCCTTCGCCCTCCTCTATCTGCGCGACGGCGACGAGGCGAAGCTCGCCGCTGCAGCAGGCCGCGTCGCCAGGGCGCTGCGGCCCGAGCGACTCGCCCTCCGGGCGGATGGCGGGCCCTGGCGCCTCGCCGGATTGGCTGCAGGAAGGCTCGAGCGGGTCGAGGGCCTGCGCTCCATCGTGCCACCGTCTGCGCAGACGCCGACGCCTTCGCCGGATGCCGCCTGCATCCTGCCCATCGGCCCCGCTCCCGATGCGGCGCCCACGGCCTTCCTCGTCCTCGGGATCAGCCCCCTCCGATCCTTCGACCAGGAGTACGAGAGCTTCTTCCATCTCGTCTGCAGCCAGGTCGCCACCCACCTCGCGGCGGCGCGAACGCGGGCCACCGAGCGCGAGCGGCTCGAGGCCCTGCGGGCCTGGGCCGAGCGATCCGATCGGGACCGGGCGCAGCTCGAGGCGCTCCTCCTCTCGGTGAGCGAGGGGGTTCTGGTCGTGGACATGGAGGGGCGCCCGGTCCTCGTCAACGAGGCACAGGCGCTGCTGGCGGGCTACGACTCCGCCGCCGAGTTGGAGCGGAACGCCGCCCGCTTCGAGGAGCTCCTCGAGATCCGCGACCTCGACGGCCGCGTCCTCGCCCCGGCGGAGTGGCCGCTCGCCCGCATCCTCCGCGGGGAGACGATCGCGGGGATCGAGCTCTACGCGCGGCGGCGGGACCTCGAGCACGAGGGGATCTACGCGTTCAGCGGCGCGCCGGTCCGCGACGCGGCGGGCGTGCAGACCCTCGCCGTGCTGATCACCCGGGACGTCAGCGCGATCAAACGGGCGGAGCAGGCGATCCGCGAGCGCGAGGCCCACTTCCGCACCCTGGTCGACACGGCGCCGGCGATGCTCTGGATCACCGACGAGGCAGGCGACTGCACCTACCTGAGCAAGCAGTGGTACGAGTACACCGGCAGCGGCCCCGACGAAGACCTGGGCCTCGGCTGGCTCGAGAAGGTCCACCCCGAGGACCGCGAGGCGAGCCGGCGGATCTTCCGCGACGCGCACGAGCGGCAGGTCCCCTTCAGCCTCGACTACCGCATCCGCCGCCGGGACGGTCTCTACCGCTGGGCCATCGATTCGGGCAACCCGCGCTTCGATCCGGCAGGTCGCTTCCGCGGCTTCGTCGGCACGGTCCTCGACGTGAGCGAGCGCAAGCGCGTCGAAGCAGCGCTGCAGGAGAGCGAGGCGCTCTTCCGCCAGATGGCCAACTCGCTGCCGCTGCTCACCTGGATCGCGGACGCGAGCGGCGCGATCTCCTGGTTCAACCAACGCACCTACGAGTTCACCGGGGCGACGTACGAGCTGCTCGCGCACGGGGGCTGGCCCCGCTTCGTCCATCCCGATCACGTCGAACGCGTGAAGGCGAAACTTCGCCAGACCATCGAGTCGGGCGAGCCCTACGAGGACACCTTCGCGATTCGCGGCAGCGCGGGAAGCTGGCGCTGGTTCCTCGGCCGCGCGGTGCCGCTGCGCAACGCGGAGGGGCGAATCGTGCGCTGGTTCGGATCGAATACCGACGTGACCGACGAGATGCGCGCCAGGGAGGAGCTCGCCCTCGCCCTGCAGACCCGGGACGAGTTCCTCTCCATCGCCAGCCACGAGCTCAAGACGCCGATCTCGAGCCTCAAGCTCCGGGCGCAGCTGGTGAAGCGGATGATCGAGCGGGAGGGGGAGCGCGCCCTCGACCCGGCCTGGGTGACGAGGCTCGCGGAGGAGACCGACCGGCAGGCCGATCGCCTCACCCGACTCATCGACGACATGCTCGACATCGCGCGGGTCCGCACCGGCAGGCTCAGCATGGAGCGGGCGCCGCTCGCCCTCGACCGGCTGGTGCGCGAGGTGGTGGAGCGGATGCAGCCCGGGCTCGAATCGGCCGGCACGCCGGTTGAGATCACCGCGCTCGAGCCGATCGAGGGCTGCTGGGATCGCCTTCGGGTGGAGCAGGTGCTCAACAACCTCCTCACCAACGCGCAGCGCTATGGGGAGCGCCGCCCGGTCGACCTCCGGCTCGAACGCCGCGGGGAGCTGGCCCACCTCGTCGTCCGCGACCGCGGCGTCGGTGTCTCCGCGGAGAACCGCCAGCTGATCTTCGAGCGATTCGAGCGTGGGGACACGAGCGCACCTGCAGGTGGCCTGGGGATCGGCCTCTTCATCGCCCGCGAGATCGTCGAGGCCCACGGCGGCAGGATCTGGGTGGAGAGCGAGGGCGTGGGCAGGGGCGCTGCCTTCCACGTCGAGCTGCCGCTCGGAGACGGCGGGCAAGCGTAGGGCGCGTGCCGGGCACCGCTCGTCAGAGGTCGAGCACCATCACGATGGCATCCTCCCCCTCGTCGACGTAGTAGCCCTTGCGCACGCCGACCGCCCGGAAGCCCAGCCCCTCGTAGAGGGCGATGGCGCCGGTGTTGCTTTTGCGGACCTCGAGGGTGGCCAGGGCGAGCTTCTGCCGCCTGCCCCGCTGCAGCAGCTCCTCGAGGAGCGCCCGGGCCACGCCGCGCCGCCGGGCCGGCGGATCCACCGCGACGTTGAGGATGTGGATCTCGTCGTGGACCACCCAGAAGATCACGAAGCCGAGCACCCGCTCCGTTCCGGGCTCGAGCGCGAGCAGGATCGTCGACCAGTCGTGGGTGAGCTCCCGGCGGAAGAGGTCCTCCGACCACGGGTTCTTGAACGCCCGTCGCTCGACCTCCATCACGGGCTCGACGTCGGCAGCCACCATCCGGCGCATCCGCAGCGCGCCGCGCTCGGTCGGGTGCTCGTCGAAGAGGTGGACCTGTCGTCTCAATCCGCCGTCTCCTGCGGAGCGTCTGCAGGCAGATACCAGGGCCGCTTGCCCGACTCCGGCGCCGCGCGGCGATCGCCGCCGAGGTGCACGAGGACCCGCACCTCCGCGCGGCTGCGCAGGTCGGCGACGAGCGCCGCCACCAGCATCTCCCGCTTCTCCCGCTCCAGCTGCGCCCGCAAGCGAGGACGCACCCACTCGTAGGAACTGCCGTCGAATTCGGCACGCCGTGCCTCGAAGGCCCGGCGCACTTCCGCCTCCGAGATGCTCATTCCGAGCCGGAGGCGGGAGCCTACGTAGCCGTCGACCACCACGCGCCTGCGGAAGATGCGGGCGAGGTCCGCCTCGGTCACCTCGTGGCGGAGGAGAAAATCCTCGAGCGCCCCACCTTCGAGTCTCGCCGCGAGGGCCGCGAGCTCCCTCGCCACCGCCTCGGGATCGACCGCCGCCACCTCGAGCTGCTCCGCCTCCGCGAGGAGGAGGTGCTCGGAGACGAGCCAGTCGAGCACCGCGGCCAGCGTGTCCTCGGGCAACGCCTCGCGCACCGCCGCTGCAGCGCCCCGGGAGACGAGGAGCACCCGCGCCTCGAGCTCGAGATCGGAGCGGGTGACGAGGGTGCGCATCCCCCTGCCCCCGCCCGGCGTGATCACCGCCACCACCTGGTCGAGGAGCTCTCCCTGCCCGCCTGGCGCTGCTTCGGACGCACGGACGGCTGCGGGGGCGGCGAGGAGAAGGAGGGCGGCGAGCAGAGGACGCACGGTGCGGATGGTAGGCCGGTAGCAGGAAGCACGGCAACGAACGGGCAGGCGGCCACCCTGTGGCCGGGGGCCACGAAACGCAACGGCTTTCGTTGACCGGATCCACCCTATGGTTACGTTGCGCCCGGTTTGCGCACACCGGGTGGTCGGATGCGCGGCGCGATAGGACGACCATGGCCAACGAACCGGACCTCTACCAGCTCCTCGGCGTCGCCCGCGATGCGTCGGCGGACGAGATCAAGAAGGCCTACCGGCGGCTCGCGCGGAAGTACCACCCCGACGTCAACCCCGGCGACAAGGCCGCCGAGGAGAAGTTCAAGGAGATCAACCAGGCGTTCGAGATCCTCTCGGACGAGAAGAAGCGCCCCCTCTACGACGAGCTGGGCATGGACGCCGCCAAGATCGGCTGGGACCCTGCCAAGGCGGCGGCCTTCCGGCAGTGGCGGAGCGGCGGCGCCGGCGGTGGCGGCGTCCGCTTCGAGGGCTTCGGCGGCGCGGGCCCCGAGGCGGGCTACGACTTCGGCGACATCTTCGGGGACATCTTCGGCGACATCTTCGGAGGCGGCAGGGGGGCCGGCGGCCGCAGGGCCCGCGGTACCTACCCCGAGGTCGGCGACGACGTCGGCGCCCGCATCGACGTCGACCTGGCGGACGTGGTCCGTGGGGCGGAGCGGGAGATCGCGGTGCAGCGGCCGTCGGGTCCGAGCAGGCTCAAGGTGAAGATCCCGGCGGGCCTCGCCGACGGCGGAAAGATCCGGCTCGCAGGCCAGGGCGGCCCCGGCCAGTACGGCGGCCCCCCAGGCGACCTCTACCTCGAGGTGCACGTGCGGCCCCACCCGCTGGTACGCAGGGAGGGCGACGATCTCCACCTCCCGCTCCCGCTCACGGTGGGCGAGGCGGTCGGCGGCGCCACGGTTTCGCTGCCCACCTTCGACGGGAACGTGCAGCTCAAGATCCCGGCGGGAACGCAGAGCGGCAGGAAGCTGCGGCTGCGGGGCAAAGGCGTGCCCCACCTCCGCGGCGGCGGGAGGGGGGATCTCTACGTGGAGGCGCGGGTCGTGGTCCCCGCAGGCCGGGAAGCCGAGGAGGAGGCGCGCCAGCTCGATCGCCTCTACGGCAGGGACGTGCGGGCGGACCTCACCCTGTAGTGCCCGGCGTAGCAACTTGAAGCTGGCGGGGCAGGCGCAATAGCGATAAAGCGCGAAGCCCGTCCCTGCGGCACTGTGGTCGGAAGGAGTGAGCTTTGGGCCTGTTGGACAGCCTCTTCGGCGGATCCCGGGAAGAGCGGGAAGCGAAGCGGATCAGGGAACTCTCGAAGAAGACGCAGGAGAAGTACGGCGACGCCGGTGCCAGGACCCGCGCGCTCGAGCAGCTGCGCGACATCGGCAGCCCGCAGGCGATCGCCGCGCTCCTCCAGCGCTTCACGGTGACCACCGAGCCCGGGATCACCGACGCCGAGGAGAAGGAGTTCACCCTCTCGATCATCACCTCCTTCGGCGACGCCGCCGTGGGCCCGGTGGAGGATTTCATCCGGGGGCAGGACAGCGTCGGCTGGGCGGTCCGCTGCCTCGAGGAGCTGGTGGACGAGGATCGGGTGATCGGCACCCTCACCTCCGTGCTCGACCAGCTCTCTCGGGAGTACGTCCGTGAGCCGGACAAGAAGGTCCTGCTCATCAACCACCTCGCCGACTACAAGGATCCGCGGATCGATCCGGCGGTCTCCGCCTTCCTCGACGATCCCTCCGACGAGGTGCGCGTCGCCGCCCTGCAGACCCTGGTGAAGCAGGGTGATACCGGCGCCCGCGAGGCGATCGTGGCCTGCCTGACCAACGCCGAGGCGCCGCGGGTCCGCACCGCGGCGGCCGGGGCCCTCGCCGACCTCGGCCTGCCGCTCGATGGCGCCAGGGAACAGGTCGCCGCCAGGCTCCCCGCAGGCTACTCCCTCGACGACGCCGGTGTGGTTCGCAGGGCCTGATCGGCGGCGTTGGACACTGAACGGTTGCGCCCCGCCTCGACGGGGCGCACCTGTTTGTTTTTGCACAACTTTTCGCCAGCTCTGTTCGCCACCGAGCGGCGCGCGGGTTTGGCCCATTCCGGCGGTTGACCGTCGGGTTCTCCTCCCGTACAGCCGTCCAAACCGGTTGGGGGGCAGCAGGAGGGCGCGTGGCCACCAAGGATACCCAGACGCCTCGGAGACGGGGCAAGACGACCGAGCAGCCCGCAGCCCGCACGGCACGTCCGCGCCGGAATCCGGGCACTTCGACCAAGCAGGCCGCGGCCGATCCCGGCGCGCTCTTCGCCGAGATCCAGGCGATCCTCGCCGACGCACGGCCCCCGGAGGCGCTGAAGCGCGGTCTCCAGGCGCTGGAGCGCTCCTTCCGGCCCCGTTCCGCCTGGGCGGTGGTCCACGACTCCGCCTTCGACCGGCTCAGCGTCGCCGCCGCCCGCGGACGCGCCGACAGCAGGGTCCAGGCGACAGCGCCCGGCGAGGGGCCGGTGGGCACCGCCTTCTCCGAGGGAAGGGCCGTGATCGATGGCGCCATCGTCGCGGTGCCGATGCGGGCCTTCGGCCGCACCCTGGGCGCGCTGGTGATGCTCGGCGGCAGCTACGGCGGCGAGGACGGCCCCACTGCCGACGAGCTGGCGCGGATGGAGGCGGTGGCCAACGCCTGCGGCGCAGCGAGCGAGGTCGCCCGCACCCGCAACGACGCCGAGCGCCGGGCCCGGGAGCTGGAAGCTGCGGCAGAGCGGCTCCGCGAAGGGGATCGTACCCGCGACGCCCTGCTCTCCCATCTCTCCCACGAGCTCCGCACCCCGCTCACCACGCTCAAGGGCTACCTGGCGATGGCGCTCAAGGGGAAGCTCGGCGAGATGACGCCGAAGCAGGTGAACGCGCTGGCGGTCTGCGACCGCAACACCGATCGGCTCCTCCGGCTGATCAACGACCTGCTCCTCACCGCCCGGCTCCAGGCCGGCAAGATGACCCTCGACCCGAAGCCGCTGGGCCTGCGCTCTGTGCTGGCGGAGGCGGTCGACTACCTGCGCTCCGACGCGGAGGCCTCCCAGGTCCTCATCGACACCAGGGTGCAGACGGGCGAGGTCTTCGTCCGCGGCAACCGCGACCGGCTGATCGAAGCCTTCATGCACCTGCTCGAGCGCGGCCTGCGCGGCAAGCGCGACGGCCACCGGATCGAAGTGCGCGTGGCGCCCCGGGGCCGCGTCGGCGCGGTGGACGTGGTCCTCGGCGGCGTGCAGGTGCCGCCCGACCAGCTCGAGAACCTCTTCGAGGTCTTCCGGGTCGAGGGCGGCTCGCCCAACATCGGCCTCTCGATCGCCCGGCAGGTCTTCGAGCTCCACGGCGGCCACCTCGACGCGGAGCAGACCGACGAGGGGCTCGTCTTCCACGTGGCGCTCCCGCTCTTCGCCGGCGTGGTCACCGCTCCCTCCGAGCGGCCGGCGCCGCGGCAGGGCGAGGTGGTCATCGTCGAGGACGACGCCGATTGCCGGAACGGCCTCATCGAATATCTCACCGCAGAGGACTACGCGGTGCGCGCCTACGCCGACGGCCGCGAGGCCCTCGAGCGGATCCAGGAGGTCCCGCCGGCGCTGGTCCTCCTCGACCTGCGCATCCCCGGCGTCGACGGCGCTGCCCTGGTCAAGAAGGTGCGCGAGGGGAGTCGCGGCCAGCACACGCCGATCTTCGTGATCTCGGGCGCGATCGATGCCGGCGCCGGCACCGATCAGGCCTGGGGCGAGCGGGTGGACGGCGTCTTCGAGAAGCCGATCAACTTCCCCTACCTCGTCGAGCGCGTGCGGGAATTCGTCGCGCCGGGGGAAGGCGAAGAGCGCGTCTGAACCAACGGAGCAGGCGGCGGGGTTCCGGGTCTGCCGGAACCTCGCGTCTCCGCTGAAGAAACGCGCTTGCCGGCGGAGCCCGCGGGCAGCCATCCTATCGCCACGTGATGACGCCGGATGCCGCAGAGAAGTCCCGCCCCGCCGCAGCGGGGATGCATACCCGCTACGGCCCGCTGCTACGCTGGCTCTTCCGCCGCTTCTTCGAACCGGTCCACTTTCCGGAGGAGGCGCAGGTCGAGCTCGAGGAGCTCGCCCGCAAGGGGACGCTCGTCTACGTGATGCGCTCGGCGGGCATCCTCAACTTCCTCTATTTCAACTGGGCCTACGCCCGCCGCGGCCTGCCCCTCGCCAGCTCCGTTCTCGGACTCTCCACGTGGCTGGTCCGGCCCTTCGCCGCCCTCTTCCGCCGCCGCCCCACCCCGCCCTGCGAGGACGTGGTCGAAGCGGTGGCCCACGGTGAGGCGGCGATGGTCTTCCTCCGCAGGCCCGCGGTGCTGCAGGCCCACGGCGCCGCCACCGACGATCCCTTCGCCGGCCTGGTCGCGCTGCAGCGCAAACAACAGCGGCCGATCTACGTCGTGCCGCAGCTCCTCATCTTCAAGCGCGCGCCGGTGCGGCTCCGGCCCGGCGTCGCCGACACCGTCCTCGGCTCCGCCGAGGTGCCGGGACGCATCCACGCCTTCGTCTCCTTCCTCTTCAACCACCGCCGCTCCTTCGTGAAGATCGGCAAGCCGATCGATCTCCGGGCGGTGCTCGAGCTCGATGCTGCGGCCACCGACGAGCGCATCGCCCGCAAGGTTCGCGGCGCGCTGGCGGTCGGCCTCGCCAGGGAGCTCCGGGCGGTGGTCGGCCCGCCGCTCAAGGACGCGAGTCGCCTCGTCGAGGAGACGCTGCGAGACCGCATCCTCCGCGCCGAGCTCTCCGAGGTGGCGGCGGAGCGGAGGATCTCCGAGGTTCAGGTGATCGAGGAGGCACGGCGCGCGTTGCACGAGATATCCGCCCGCTATTCGCCCGCGTGGATCGACGGCGCCAACGCGGTGGCGCGCTGGGTCTTCCACCGGATCTACGACGGCATCAACGTCGACGAGGAGGGGCTGCGCCGGGCGGCGGAGGCGAGCAAGAAGGCGCCGCTGGTGATCTGCCCCACCCACCGCAGCCACGTGGACTACCTGCTGGTGAGCCACGTGCTCCTCGAGCGCGGGATCATGCCGCCTTTGGTGGCTGCAGGCGCCAACCTCTCCTTCTTTCCGATCGGCCCGATCTTCCGCAGGGGCGGCGCCTTCTTCATCCGGCGCAGCTTCAAGGGCGACAAGGTCTACGGCGCCTCGCTCTCCGCCTACGTCCGCAAGATCGCCCGGGACGGCTACACCCAGGAGTTCTACCCGGAGGGCGGGCGCACCCGGACCGGCCGGATCCTCCAGCCGAAATACGGGCTGATCGGCATGGAGATCGACGCCTGGATCGCCGGCGCCCGCGACGACCTCCACTTCGTGCCGGTGGCGATCGACTACGCCAAGCTGATCGAGGCGCGCTCCTACGCCAGGGAGATGGCCGGCGGCGAGAAGAAGAAGGAGGACATCAAGGGGCTGCTCAAGGCGCCCGCGGTCCTCCGCTCCCGGTGGGGACAGGTCCACCTCCAGGTCGACACGCCCATCTCGCTCGCGGCCTTCGCCGCCTCCCGCGGCTTCGACCCGCACCGCCACAGCGAGGAGGAGAAACGCGATCTCGTCCGCGCCCTCGCCCACCGGATCGCCTACGGCATGGGCCGGGTGCAGACCATCACCTCCACCGCCCTCGCCGCTGCAGCGCTCCTCGGCCACCACCGCAGGAGCTGCTCGAGCAGGGAGCTCGCGGCGCGGATCGAGTTGATGCGCCGCCTCGCCAGGGCCCGGGGCGCCCGCTTCTCCCGCCTGGTTAACGAGTCGCCCAGCGATCCGCAGGCGCCCGGCGCCATGCACGAGGCGATCGCGGGCTTCGCCGGCGACAAGCAGGTGTCCGTCCGCCAGGTGGACGGAGAGACCTTCTACCAGGTGCAGGAGGACGCCCGGAGCTTCCTCGCCTTCTACAAGAACAACATCCTCCACCACTTCGAGGAGGAGGCGATCCTCGCCGCGGCGCTCCTCTCCTTCCCCGGGAACGCGGCGCCGATGGCCGAGCTGCTGCCGCGGGTGGAGTTCCTCTCCCGGCTCCTCAAGCGCGAGCTCTCCTACCGGGCGCTGCCCCTCGAGCAGATCGTCCACCGCACGGTGGAGCTCCTCGACGGCATGGGCCTCGTCGAAGGGCGCGAGCACGAGGAGGTGCGGGCGCTGCCGGAGGCCCTGGAGGACCTGGGCTTTCTGCGGAACCTGCTCGGCGACGTGATCGAGAGCTACCAGGTGGCGGTGGGATCCCTCGACGTGCTCGAGGCGGGGCCGCTCGAGCGCAAGGAGCTCGTCCGCAAGAGCCTGGAGCACGGCAGGCGGGTCTACCTCGCCGGCAGGGTGCAGTGCGCCGAGGCGATCTCGCGCCCCACCTTCGAGAAGGCGATCAGCTGGATGCAGGACGAGGGCTACTTGAACGGCGCCGACGAGAAGCGGCTCGAGCTCGGGGAGCGCTTCGCGAGCCAGGAGGAGCGCGCCAGCTTCGGCAGGGAGATCGGCCGGTTCCTGGCGCCGCCGCCAACCTGAGCCAGGGAGGCGCGCTCAGGCAGCGGCTGCAGGGCGCAGCCGCAGCCGCCGGCTCGCCCGACGCGCCTGGTAGCGCTCCACCGCGCGCAGGGTGAGGTGGTAGCCGAAGACGGCGATGGGGATGCCGACGAGCACGCCGCCCACCCCGAGGCAGAGCGCGATCTGCAGGGCGAAGGGGCCCGCGGCACCGAGCTCCGCCAGCGAGAGCCCGGGCATCGGCATGTCGAGCGCCACGCTGGGGAGGAGCAGGCGGACCACCGGCTTGCCCACGAACCAGGCGATCCCGTAGAGCCCCGCAGCCGTCACCGGGTTGGTGAGCCACACGCCGGAGAGCGCAGCCACCCGGGAGAGCCGCACGCCGCAGGCCCGCCGGAGCACCTCGACGAGGAGGAGCGCCACCGGCATCTGCAGCACCGGCATCATCGAGACGAAGAGGCCGAGGGCCATGCCTCCCGCCACCTGGCGCGGGGCCCCGGGGCTGCGGAGCAGCCGCACGTAGCCCTGGCGGAGTTTCTTGCGGAGGGTGGTGGCGAGCGCGCGAATGGACCCCATCGAACCCCGGCTGGTTGGGGGGACCTGCTCCGTGCAGGCCCCGTGTGCACCTCCTCCGAACCACGAGAGGCGGTGCGCCGTTCCCGGCAGCCGACGGCAGGTTGTGCAGCAAGGAGGGGAGCGGCCAGCCGCCGCTTGGGGTTCAGGCGGCGCGGAGATCGCTGCCCTGGCCGCGGGCGGCGGCGAGGCGCATGCGCCGCTCCCCCTTGCGGGCCTGGTAGCGGTGCACCGCCTGGAGGGTGAGCTTGTAACCAGCCACCGCCACCGGGATCCCAAAGAGGATGCCGCCGATGGTGAGGCCGCAGAGGAGCTCGAGGGCAAAGGGGCCGGCGGCAGCGAGATCGCTCACCGAGAGGGTGACGCCCTCGCTGGCGATCTGGTGGGAGGGGAGCAGGAGCCGCGCGACCGGCCTGCCGGCGAGCCAGCAGAGGCCGTAGATGGGAGCGGCAGTCACCGGGTTGGTGAGCCAGACGCCAGCGGCGGCGGCGAGCCGCGAGAGGCGGATCCGGAAGACGCGGCGCAGGAGCTCGGCGAGGAGGATGGCCAGGGGCATCTGCACGCCCATCACCGGCAGCATCGCCACGAAGAGGCCCAGGGCCACGCCACCGGCGATCTCCCGCGGAGCACCGGGGCTCTTGAGGAGGCGGACGTAGCCCTGCCGGGCTTTTTTGCGGAGACGTGCGAAGGTGCGGCCCATCATCGACATGCAAAGAACCTCGGCTGCCAGCCCGGGCGGCGCGAGAGTAGCGGCCTTCGGCCCGCCAATCCAGCCCCGGGTTTCGAGGCTCCAACCACCGAGCGGGTCCGCCGCCTTCCGCGGAAAGCCCGTTCGCCCTGTGTGAGGGGCGGGAGAGGGGCCGAATCCGTTTCCGCGGAAAGCGGCCCAGCCCCGGCTGGGGCCCGAATTCGTTTCCGCGGAAAGCAGATCCGCCGGCGGTCAGCCCTCGCCGCGAACCAGGGCGCGGGCGCGCCGCCAGGTCGAGGCCCGGGCGACCACCACCCCCTCCGGGAGGCGCCGCTTCAGCGCTGCAGCCACCGCCAGGGAGGTCACGGTGAGGGGCAAGGCGGCGATGAGGTCGATGCCGTAATGGAAGCGGCCCGCCAGGGTACCGATAATCAGGCAGACGATCACGGGCAGCACCGCCCAGAAGAACTTCCGCTCCTCCTTCCACGCATAGCCGAGCACGAGCAGGGAGATGCCCGTGTGGCCCGAGGGGAAGCAGTCGCGGGCGAGCGGCGAGTCCCGGAACATGAGGTCGAGCTGGTTGGCGAACCACATCCCCGGCACCGGCCCGTCGAAGTAGGCGGCCTGGAAGTAGCGGGGGCCCATCGCCGGGACGAGGGCGTAGAACGCGTAGTTCACCGCGTAGAAGAACATCAGTGCGGTCACCCACTCGTCGAACTGGACTTCCTTGCGCTTGAACCAGAGCACGAGCCCCAGCAACGCCGGCCAGACGAAGTAGGTGGTGTAGGCCCCGAGGAAGAGGTCGAAGGCCCACAGGGGCAGGTTCCGGTCGAGCCAGATCGACGGCTGCAAGCCGAAGACCTGCTGGTCCAGGCGCACGAGCCAATCGTCGGCGATCGGCAGGTTCACCGCGTCGAGGACCGGGTTCAGATGGAGGTAGAGGCCGACGATGTAGACGATCGGCCCGAAATCCGCGACGAAGCGCAGGAGCCGGTTCTCCGGGAGCTGCGCCTGGAGCGCCCGGAGGAGGAGCGGCGCCACGGCCACCGCCCCGAAGACCAGGGCGGCAGGCCACCAGCCGTCCACCCGCTCGTGGTTCCAGAGCAGAATGGTGAAGCCCAGCGCGCCCGCAATCACGGCGATCAGCTCGCCCGACCGGATCGCCAGACCCTCGGCCTGCGCCAGGCTCGTACTGGGAACTGTGACCTCTCGCTCCATCGATCCCTCGAACCGCCTTCCCCCGTCGTTCCCACGGGAGGATGCAAACGCGAAGCCACCCGGGTCCATTACAGGGCGCTGAGCTTCTAGTCCGCAGGTACCGAGCCGTCAAGATAGCCCGGCACCCTTCCGCCGCCGGCCCTCCAAGGGTGGAGGTGGGGCAGCGGTGTCGCAAACTGCGCATCTGCGTAAGCTCTTCCCTTCCCGTGCGTAGAGACCTTCGCAGCGCACGTCGGTGCGCAATGCCGCAGTGCGCCACCGACCAGCCGGGCGGTAGGCCATCGAGTTGACATTTCGGGAGGCCGCCGGTATCTCCGCCCCCATTCCGAGGGTCAGGACGGGGGGTCTCTCGGTCGAGCTGCCGTCGGGTAGCGGAGGGCCAGCATGGCCGGCGACGTTTTCAAGAAAGCGTACGATTGGCGGGAGTTGCGGGTGGCCAAGGCCACCGGCCTCTACCCCTACTTCAAGCCCATCGACCAGACCGATGGCACCGAGGTCAACGTCGGTGGCCGCCATGTGATCATGGTCGGCTCCAACAACTACCTCGGCCTGAGCATGGACCCGCGGGTCAAGGAAGCAGCGGCCAAGGCCGTCGAGAAGTACGGCACCTCCTGCTCCGGCTCCCGCCTGCTCAACGGCACCCTCGATCTCCACGAGGAGCTCGAGGCGAAGCTGGCTGCCTTCCTGGGCAAGGAGATGGCGCTCTGCTTCTCCACCGGCTTCACCACCAACCTCGGCGCCCTCTCCGCCCTGCTGGAGCGGAAGGACTACGTCTTCTCGGACAGGCTCAACCACGCCTCGATCCTCGAAGGCATCCGCTCGTCGTTCGGTGAGCACAAGCGCTACCGCCACAACGACATGGCGGACCTCGAGCGCCTGATGTCCAACGCGCCCCCCGAGGCCGGCAAGCTCATCGTCACCGACGGCGTCTTCTCGATGGAAGGCGACCTCGCCGACCTGCGCTCGATCATCGAGCTCAAGAAGAAGTACGGCGCCCGCGTCATGGTCGACGAGGCCCACGGCCTCGGCGTCATGGGCGCCAACGGCCGCGGCCTCAGCGAGCACCTCGGCGTCGAAGACGACGTCGATCTCGTGATGGGCACCTTCTCCAAGTCCTTCGGTTCGCTCGGCGGCGTGCTCGCCGGCCCGAAGGAGGTCATCGAGTGGGTCAAGCACAAGGCCCGCGCCATGGTCTTCCAGGCCTCGATGACGCCCGCCTCGGTGGCGGCCGCCCTCGCCTCGCTCGAGATCATCAAGAGCGAGCCCGAGCGCCGGCAGCGGCTGATGCGCGTGGCCAACAAGATGCGGAACGGCTTCCGCATGCTCGGCTACGAAGTCACCATGAGCGAGAGCCCGGTGGTGCCGGTCTTCATCGGCGACCAGATCAAGTGCTTCCGCCTCTGGACCGCGCTCTACGAGAACGGCGTCTTCGCCAACCCCGTGATTCCGCCTGCGGTGGAGCCGGGCCACGCGCTGATGCGCACCTCGTACATCGCCACCCACACCGACGAGCAGCTCAACCGCGTGCTCGAGCAGTTCGAGGTGCTGGGCAAGAAGTACAAGGTGATCCCGCAGGACGCGCCCAGCGTCGCCGACGTGATCGCCAAGGTCGGTTCGGTGGACGATCTCACCATCGACACCAACCGCTACGTCCCCACCGACGCGGGCAACGCCGCCTGGGCGAACAAGAAGGGCAACGGCGCCCGCACCCCCGCCGACCTCGCCAAGAAGGTCTTCGATCTGGTGGAGACCGCCACCTGGCGCGCCGCCAATCTCCAGGTCCCGACCCGCGAGCAGGTCAACAAGGTGGTCCAGGAACGGATCGGCGACATCACCGGCGCCGCGATCGAGCGGGGCTACAAGCTGATGGAGCTCGCGAACAAGGCCCGCGGCACCAAGCGGATGACCTGGGACGATTGATCCGGGCCCGGTTCCGATCGATCGATTGCGATTGCGATTGCGATTGCACACGGGCGCCCTTCGTCGGCGCCCGTGGCGTTTGAGGCTCGCCGCGACCCGGCGAGCGAAGGGGCAGCGATGGCAGAGCCCGCAGAGAAGCTGGAAACCGTAGAGCCCGCAGCGCGCGCCACCGGTCCGAAGGCCGGCAACGTGCAGATCGAGCGGGTCACCACCGCCAGGCAGCGCGACGAGTTTCTCGAGCTGCCCTACCGCATCTACGCCGGCGATCCGAATTGGGTGCCGCCGCTCCTCATGGAGCGCCGCGACTTCCTCGATCCGGCGAAGAACCCCTTCTTCAAGCACGCGACCACCGAGCTCTTCCTCGCGCGCAAGGACGGCAAGCTCGTGGGCCGGATCGCGACCTGCGAGGACCGGAACTACAACGCCTTCCACGACGCCAGCATCGGGTTCTTCGGCTTCTACGAGGCGTTGGACGACGACGAGGTGGCCCACGCGCTCTTCGCGGCTGCCCGCTCCTGGATCCGCGGCCGCGGCCTCGCGAAGATGGAAGGGCCGGCGAACTTCACCTCGAACCACGACCTCGGCCTGCTCGTCGACGGCTTCGACAGCCCGCCGGTCGTGATGATGACCTACAACCCGCGCTACTACATCCGCCACTTCGAGGAGGTCCTCGGCCTCCCGAAGTCGAAGGATCTCTACGCGTGGTGGCTCTCCGCCCACGTCGATCCGCCGGACCGCGTGGTCCGCATCGCGGAGAAGGTGCGGGCGAAGGAGGGCGTCGTCGTCCGCCCGGTGAACCTCAAGGACTTCGCCAACGAGGCGCGCCGGATCAAGGAGATCTACAACGCCGCCTGGGAGAAGAACTGGGGCTTCGTCCCCTTCACCGAGGAGGAGTTCGACCACGCCGCCAAGGACATGAAGCAGATCGCCGTCGCCGATCTGGTGCTCATGGCCGAGGTGCAGGGCGAGCCGGTGGCCTTCTCGATGACCCTCCCGGACATGAACCAGGCGCTGCTCCACGTGGGCGGCAGGCTCACCACCTTCGGCGTGCCGGTGGGCCTCGCCAAGCTGCTCTGGCACTCCCGCAAGATCGATCAGCTCCGGCTGATCACCCTGGGGATCAAGGAGAAGTACCGGAAGCGCGGCCTCGACGCGATCCTCTACCTCGACACCCTGCGCGCCGCGCGCAAGCTCGGCTACAAGGGCGGCGAGATCAGCTGGACCCTCGAGGACAACGTGCTCGTGAACCGCGCCATCGAGATGATGGGCGGCAAGCGCTACAAGACCTACCGGATGTACGAGGCGGAAGTCTGATGAAGGTCCTGCTCACCGGCGGCACCGGCTTCGTCGGCCCCGTCGTCGCGAAATCCCTCGCCGCCCGCGGCCACGAGATCCGCGCGCTCGTGCGGCGCACGTCGAACAAGGCAGGCCTCGAGGCGGTGGGCGGCGTGGAGTTCGCCTACGGCGACGTCTGCGACGCCGACTCGCTCCCCGCAGCCCTCGAGGGCGTCGACGCGGTGATGCACGTGGCGGCGGTGACCAAGGGGCTCACCCGCGACGACTACTTCCGCGTGAACCACTTCGGCACGAGGCAGCTCGCCGAGGCCGCGGTGGCCGCAGGGGTCCCGCGCTTCGTGCATTGCTCCACCCTCGCGGTCGCGGGGCCGATGCCCCACGGGCGCCCGTCCCTCGAAGAGGACGAGTGCAAGCCGGTCTCGCTCTACGGCACCTCGAAGCTCGCGGGCGAGGAGGCGGTGCGGCGCCACGCCGACAAGCTCCACCTCACCATCGTGCGCCCGCCGATCGTCTACGGCCCCAGGGACCGGGACTTCTTCGAGGTCTTCAAGATGGGCGCCCTCGGCGTCGGCCTGAAGATCGGCCTCGTGGGCAGCAAGCGCTATTCGATCATCCACGTCGACGATCTCGGCGAGGTGCTCGCCGTGGCGCTGGAGAAGGGCAGGCGCGTCGCCGGCCTGCAGGGCGGCGAGGGCGTCTACCACGTCTCGGATGGCGGCCTCTACACCTGGGAGGAGCTGATCCGCCAGGCAGGCGCCGCCCTCGGCCGCAAGAACACCGTGGTGCTGCCGGTGCCGGAGTCGCTCTCCTGGCCCGCCGGCCTGTGGGGCTCGCTCGCCGGCCGCCTGAGCGGCAAGCCGCAGATCGTGAACCTCGACAAGGTTCGCGAGAGCGCCGGTCCCGGCTGGGCCTGCTCCATCGACCGGGCCCGCAGCGAGCTCGGCTGGGAGCCCGGCGTCCCGCTGGAGAAGGGGCTGGCGGAGACCGCCGCCTGGTACCGCGAGAACCGCTGGATCAAGTAGGCCGGGCCTCAGTGGCCGTGTTGCACCGGCAGGAGGACCACGAAGTTGAGGCGCAGCCTCCACTCCGGTCCTCCCGCCGGCGTCGCCGCGTACCAGCCGGCGCCGCCCTGGATCGAGAAGGGGAACGGACCGAGCTTCGCCAGCTTGCTCACCAGGGCGCTGACGGGGACGGTCCAGCCCTGCCCTTCTTCGGCCTCCCAGTCGAAAGTCGATTCGCTCTGCACCGTGAAGGTCACCGCGCCGCCGGTGGTGCAGGCCACGAAGGGCTGCAGGAAGGTCTGGTTCACGTCGCGCCGGTGGACCTCGCCGGTATCGGCGAAGGACCAGAGGTGGTTGGCCAGCGCGCCGGCGGTCCAGGGACCTGCCTGGACGAGGAACACGCCGGTCGGCCCGGCGGACCACGTACCGGAGTTGAGGAGCGGATCGTTGCCGGTGGGAAGCCCCAGCACCGGCCCGACCCCCCAGATCACCTTCCCCTTCGCCGGAGAGAAGAAGGCCGAGGCGACGATGTCGCCGGTGCCGAAGGTCGCCGGCGATCCCTCGGCGATCCCCGGGGGCTGCGCCACGAAGGGCAGGATCCAGCGGAGGATGAGGTTCCAGTCCTCGCCGAGGGAGAGCGGGATCACCGGCTGCACGTTGAGCACGAAGCGCAGATCCTCGTTCTCCCCCACCCCGTTCTCCCAGTTGAACTGGAAGGGGATGCTGACCAGATCGGCGACGGGGTTGGTCAGCTGCTGCGCGAGCGCCTGCGCCTCCTCCGGCTGATCCGCCGGATGCGCTCCGCCCTCCGCCTGCTGGGCCGGGGCCGGAGCAGGAAGAGCGCAGAGCAGCGCGCCCACGGGCGGACCGGCCCACCAAGCTCGCATTCGATGCCCCCTCGGCAGGGAGAATGCCCGCCGGCGGCATAGCTTTGCAGCGGTCCGGTGATCCGCCAGCACCTGCCCGGTGCGCCCACCCGGGGAAAAGAAACGAGCCCGGCCCCCTGTGCGGGAACCGGGCTCGAATCCGCCTCGACGACGCCGCGGCTACTTCTTGCCGGCGAAGATGTCCATCACGTCCTGGAGGAGCTTCACGGCCTCGTCGTGCGGACGCTGGAAGGCGTTACGGCCCATGATCGAGCCGAAGCCGCCGCCGTCGCGGATCTGGCGGACCTCGTCGAGGAGCGCCGCGGTCTCCTTGGCCTCGCCGCCGGAGAAGATCACCATGCGCTTGCCGTTGAAGCAGCTCTGCACCACGTGGCGGATGCGGTCGGCCATGGTGGCGGTGGGGATGTTGAACTTCTCGAAGACCTTCTTGGCCTCCGGCTGCTCGATGAAGTCACCGGGCGGCTTCACCTTCACGATGTGGGCGCCGAGCTGGCAGGCGACGTGGGCCGCGTAGGCGACGATGTCGGCAGCGGTCTCGCCCTGCTTCGACATGCCGGCGCCACGGGGGTAGGCCCAGAGCACGGTGGGAAGGCCGACGCTCTTCGCCTCGAGGATCAGCTCGCGGATCTCCTCGTACATCGTCTTCCGGTCCTGCGAGCCCGGGTAGATCGTGAAGCCGATCGCCGAGCAGCCGAGACGGAGCGCGTCCTCCACCGAGCCGGTGAGCGCGGAGATGGGGTTCTCCATCTTCGCCATGGTGTCGGAGTTGTTGAGCTTGAGGATGAGCGGGACCTCGCCGAGGTACTTGCCGGCGGCGAGCTCCAGGGCGCCGAGCGGCGCGGCGTAGGCGTTGCAGCCCGCGTCGAGGGCGAGCTGGTAGTGGTACTCGGGATCGTAGCCCGCCGGGTTCTGCGCGAAGGAGCGCGCGGGGCCGTGCTCGAAGCCCTGGTCCACCGGGAGGATGACCATCTTGCCGGTGCCGGCGATGCGGCCGGTCATCATCATCCGCGACATGTTGGAGAGAACGCCCGGGTTCTCCGAGGGGTACCACGAGAGGATCTGCTTCACCTGATCCGTCAGACGCATCGCTTTCTCCGTAACGGTGGCCGGCGCGCGCCCGCTGGGGCGCCTCGCACGTATCCGAATTCCATCCGGCCGACCGGCAAAATGGTGGCCGTCACATAGACCGTCCCACCTACGGGGGCAAGGCAGAGCTGCACCTCTTCGTCGCCTGGGCGACGGCTCCCGACCGGGGCACAATCGGCCGGTCGGGGGATGGAAAGCGCCCGCCGACCGGCAGCGGCGCCGCTACCCCACCGCCTGCTCCTTGCCGCCCTGCTCCTCGTCGGCGCCGCCGCCTGTGGCGCCGACGCCAGCGACGACGTGCTCGCAGCCGACCCCTTCACCGCAGCGATCCCCGGCGAGCAGATGCTCGCCCTCGCAGCGGCGGAGGACGGCAGCGTCACCCAGGGCCTCGGCGCCGACGCCAACGACGTCGCGTCCCTCGGCCGCGCGACGATGCGGCGCCTCGACGATCTACGTGGCGACACCCACGCCGCGATCCGCCGCCTCGTCGCCGGCGCGACCCCCACCGAGATCACCCGGGGCAACCTCACCTGCAGGGTGTGGGAAGCCGACGCCACGCAGCTCCACTGGCAGCTCGTCTCCTGCCGGGTCGACGCCCGCCGCGACCGCTACGGCTTCGTGCTGCGCGGCAGGCCGCTCGCATCCACCGCCGAGGCAGACGACCTGCCCGTCTTCGCCGGCGAAGGCGCCCGCCTCCCGGACTTCGACGGCGCCCGCCGCGGCGCCGGCCGGGTGGGCTACAACTTCGACCACCTCGCCACCCTCACCGGCGTCGACGCCGGTGGCCAGCTCGGCCTCGGCTACCGCGTGGCGGGCCGCGCCCGGCAGCTCCTCCTCGGCCTGCGCGATGTCCACGGCCCGGACGCCACCGAGGCCACCACCGCCCTCTTCCGCTTCGGCCAGGTGCTGGGCGTGGGCGGCCGCTTCGTCTTCCTCGCCGGCGACGATTTCCTCACCCGTGACGCAGGCGACGAGCTGGTGCAGGGGCAGGACGGCATCGACGAGCTCGCCCGGGTGGCGATGGCCTGGAACGCCGCAGGCGCCGCCCGCACCCTGGCGACCGCCTGCGGCGGCACCGTCGGCGAGGGGAGCTGCGTCCACGTGGCGCAATGCTGGACCGCAGGCGGCGACGCCACCCACGCCGAGGTGAGCGTCGACGCGCCTGTGTGGAACGAGACCGCCTGCCCCGCCCTCACCGTGGAGGAGGTGCCCGGCGACGAGGCCCCCGGCAGCGAGAACGACGAGAGCGGCGCCCCGGTGATTGAGGAGCCGGCCCCCTCCGACGAGGAGTAATCGGGCGATCCGGACATCTTCGCGAAGGGGCTGCACGGGCGAGCGTGCGGCCCCTTGGCTTTTGCGCCGGGATGCTGCTACCTACGGGCCCTCGCTAGCAAAGGAGCGGCGCGGTGAAGCTCGTCATCAACGGGGAAGAGCAGGAAGTTCCGGAGGCGATCCACGTGGCGGGATTGCTCGACTTCCTCGGCGTCCCCCGCGAACGCGTCGCCGTCGAGGTCAACCTCGCGGTGGTCAAGCGGGCGGACCACGACAAGCACCTCCTTGCACCAGGCGATCAGGTCGAAGTGGTCGCTTTCGTCGGCGGCGGCTGAAAGCGCGCGCAGCCCGACGACCCCACCCTCTGCTCTTCACCTCGACGAGGTTCCCATGTCCGAAGCACTCCGGATCGGCGACCACACCTTCACCTCGCGCCTCTTCACCGGCACCGGGAAATACAAGGACTTCCCCACCATGAAGGCGGCGCTCGAGGCCTCCGGCAGCGAGATCGTCACCGTGGCGGTCCGCCGCCTCGACCTCTCCGCGAAGGGCGAGGAGAGCCTCCTCCACTGGATCCCCGAGGGGATGAAGCTGCTGCCCAACACCGCCGGCTGCTTCAACGCCGAGGACGCGATCCGCACCAGCCGCCTCGCCCGCGAGCTCTGGGGCACCGACCTCATCAAGCTCGAGGTCCTCTCCGATCCCAAGACGCTCCTCCCCGACGCCGAGGAGACGATCAAGGCGGCGAAGGTGCTGGCGGCGGAGGGCTTCACCGTCCTGCCCTACACCAACGACGATCCGGTCGCCGCCCGCAAACTCGAGGACGCAGGCTGCGCCGCGGTGATGCCGCTCGGTGCGCCGATCGGATCGGGCCTCGGGGTCCGCAACCCCTACAACATCGTGATCCTCCGCGAGCAGGTGAAGGTGCCCGTGCTGGTCGACGCCGGCGTGGGCACCGCCAGCGACGTCGCGATCGCGATGGAGCTGGGCTGCGACGCCGTGCTCCTCAACACCGCCATCGCCGGCGCGAAGGATCCGGTGCGCATGGCGCGGGCGATGAAGGCAGCCTGCGAGGCGGGCCGCGATGCGTTCCTCGCCGGCCGCATCCCGAAGAAGCTCTACGGCAACGCCTCCTCGCCGATCGAAGGAACGATCGCGAGCGCCCGCTGATCGGCCATCGCTTCGCAGCCATGGACTTCCGGCTCTACCTGATCACCGATCGGCGCCTCGTCGCCGATCTGCCGGGGGCGATCGATCGTGCCCTCGCCGGCATTCCCCGCGGCACCGCCGCGGTGCTGC
The DNA here is from genome assembly GCF_041687135.1 of Vulgatibacter sp. Lineage (NCBI taxonomy): Bacteria > Pseudomonadati > Myxococcota > Myxococcia > Myxococcales > Vulgatibacteraceae > Vulgatibacter > Vulgatibacter sp. Next base: position 749,988 of record NZ_JAWLCN010000002.1, read on the forward strand.
TCCGCGAGAAGGATCTCGGCGCACGGGCGCTGCACGAGCTGGCGCTCGCCTGCCGCGCGGTCTGTGACCGCCGGGGCGCGAAGCTCTTCCTCTCCGATCGCGCGGACGTCGCCATCGCCGCCGGCGCTGCCGGCGTGCACCTCACCGGCGGATCCATCGATCCTGCCGACGTGCGCGCGCTCGCGCCCGGGCTGCTCGTCGGCGCGAGCTGCCACACGGAGGCGGAGATCGCGGCACGGTCGGATGCGGATTTCGCGCTCTACAGCCCGATCTTCCCCTCGCCCGGCAAAGGGCCGGCGATCGGGCTCGATGCGCTCCGCAGCGCCGCAGCCTGCGGCCTGCCGCTCTTCGCCCTTGGGGGCGTCGACGCCGCGAATGCGGCCGCCTGCATCGAGGCGGGGGCCCATGGCATCGCTGGGATCCGCGGCTGGCTGGCGGCGCCAGATCCCGCCGCGGCGACGGAGCAACTGCTCCAAACGGTGCTTTCCGCCACGTCCGCTGCCTTCCCACAGGGTGGATCGCCACCCCCGATGACCCGGCCCCGAACGCTCTGTTAGCGTCGGTGCCCTCGCAGCGGAAACGAAGTCGGCGCGACGCATCCTGCGCGCGCAAGAGATTCGCTTTTCGTGGGCCAGGCAGCCTTCGAGGCGCCGGCCACCATGAAACAAGAGGTGTCGCAACATGCAGGATCCGAGCACGGTGATCATGCCCCGGCGATCGGACACACCCGCGCCCGCCCGTGGCGCGAAGAAGCCGAGCCGTTTCCACCAGCGCATCCTCGCCGAGGAGCTTACCCGCAGGCACACCGCCGGCGGCCTCGAGCGGGTGGCGCCGGCGCTGGCGGAGGCTTGCGTCGACCTGAACCCCCACCAGCTCCAGGCGGTGACCTTCGCGCTGGAGAGCCTCTCCACCGGCGGCTGCATCCTCGGCGACGAGGTGGGTCTCGGAAAAACGGTCGAGGCGGGCCTCACCCTGGCGCAGCTCATCGCCGAGGGGCGCTCGCGGATCCTCATCCTCGCGCCGGCGCCGCTGCGCGCGCAGTGGCGCGACGAGATGTGGGACAAATTCGGCCTCACCGCCGAGTGCATCGACGGGCCGTCGGCGAAGGCCACCGGGCGCCTCAACCCCTTCGACTCGCCGGTGCCGATCATCTGCTCGGTGCCCTTCATGTGCAACCGCGCCAGCGAGGTCCGGCAGATCCCCTGGGACCTCGTGATCATCGACGAGGCGCACCGCCTCCGCAACGCCTACAAGCGCGATCACAAGACCGGCCGCGCGCTGCGCGAGGCGCTCACCGGCATCCCCAAGCTGCTGCTCACGGCGACGCCGCTGCAGAACAGCATCATGGAGATCTACGGGCTCGCCTGCCTCATCGACGAGACGCTCTTCGGTCCCGAGGATGCGTTCCGCCAGCTCTACGGGCCGCTGCTCCAGCCGCCCCCGCCGCCCGGCGCACCCGATGAGAAACAGATCCTGGCGGAGCGCCAGGATCTGATGAACGACATGAAGGAGCGCATCGCTCCGATCATGAACCGGACCCTCCGTCGCCAGGTGCGCGAATACGTCAAGTACACGAACCGCCGCTCCATCGTGGAGGACTTCCGGCCGAGCGACGACGAGCAGCTCCTCTACGACAAGGTGAGCGAATACCTCGCCCGCGAGGAACTCGCCGCGATCGCCCCCGAGCGCCGCACGCTGCTCACCTTGTGCTACCGCAAGATCCTCGGCTCCTCCTCCTTCGCGATCGCGTCGACGCTGGAGAAGCTCGCCGACTCCCTCGAGTCGAAGATCGGCGCCGCCGAGAAGGTGATGCAGGCCCAGGGCACGCACATCGATCAGCTCCTCCTCGACCGCGAGAACGAGGACGATCAGGACGGTCTCGAAGAGGAGATCCGCCGGATCTACGAGGAGGAGGCCGAAGAGCTCATCGACGACGGCGAGATCGACAAGAAGAAGCCGATGACCCTCTCCGACTGCAAGGAGGAGCTCAAGCAGCTCCGGGAGATGGTCGCCCTCGCCCGCTCGATCAAGGTGAACGCCAAAGGTGATGCGCTGGTCCGCGCGATCCACCGCTCCTTCACCGTTGCCGCTGCGCACAGCTGGCCCGAGAAGGCGGTGATCTTCACCGAGAGCCGCAGGACGCAGGACTACCTGAAGAAGCTGCTCGAGGAGAACGGCTTCACCGGCCTGGTCTCGATCCTCTGCGGCGACGGCTCCGGCCCCGAGGAGCGCAAGGCGCTGGTGGACGAGTTCCGCCACAAGACCAAGATCCTCATCTCCACCGAGGCGGGCGCCGAGGGCCTCAACCTCCAGTTCTGCAACCTGCTGATCAACTACGACCTGCCCTGGAATCCGCAGCGCGTGGAGCAGCGCATCGGCCGCTGCCACCGCTATGGCCAGAAGCGCGACGTGCTCGTGATCAACATGGTCAACCGCTCCAACGCGGCGGAGGCCCGGCTCTACGATCTGCTCGAGCAGAAGCTGCAGCTCTTCGACGGCGTCTTCGGCGCCTCCGACGAGGTCCTGGGCGCGTTGGACAGCGGCGTCGACTTCGAGCGGCGCGTCCTCGACATCTTCCAGTCGTGCCGCGGCCCGGAGGAGATCGACACGGCCTTCAACGCGCTCCGCTCCGAGATGGAGGGGAAGATCAACGCCCGCATGGCGGAGACGCGGGCGCTGGTCACCGAGCGCTTCGACGATCAGGTGAAGTCGCGGCTCAAGGGCGCCGCCACCGAGGCCCGGCAGGTCCTCAAGAAGAGCGAGGAGCAGGCCAAGGCGATCACCCTATCGGTCCTCGGCGCCGAGGACGCCAGCGAGAAGGGCGGCGTCCTCGAGATCACCCACCTCCCCGACGCGCTGGTCGAGGCGGCGGGCGGTGCGGAGATCGCGCTGGGCTCCTACTCCTTCGGCCCCGCCACCGACGCCAGGGAGAAGGGGCTCAAGAAGCTCGGGCCCGGCTCGCCGCTGGTCAAGGCGGCGGCGAAGATGATCAAGAGCCAGCCCCTCGACGAGGTCTGCTACCTCAAGCTCGACGCGGGCAAGGCGCCGCCGCAGCTCTCCGGCCTCTTCGGCAAGGAGGGCTACTGGTACCTCTACAAATTCCTCGCCGGCGAGGTCGATCCCGACGAGAAGATCGTCCACGTGGTGCTGGTGCGGGAGGGCAACGTCTTCCGTTCGCTCGATCCGGAGACCAGCGCGCTCTTCGTGGGGATCCCGGCGCGCGAGACCGTGAAGCGCCCGGCGAACGAGACCACCGGCCCCACCCTCACCTCCGCCAAGGAGTCGGCGCTGCTCAAGGCGCAGATGGCGGTGAAGGCCGAGGCGGACGCCCGCCGCGGCGTCGCCGCCGACCGCGCCAGGGAGCGCTGGGATCGCTTCACCGAGGAATGCCTCGACAAACCCCGCCGCCGCCTCGCCGACGTGAAGGCGAAGTGGGAGGCTGCCCGCAAGCTCCTGCTCAATTGCCAGGACGACAAGGAGCGCCTCAAGCTCCGCCGCGATCGCGACGCAGCGGAGCGCGAGTACAAGCGGCAGATCGATCAGCTCCGGCTCGAGGAGCAGCGCCGCATCGGCGACAAGGAGCGCGCCCTCATCGACGTGCAGAAGAAGGCGACGGTGGGCGAGGTGAAGCGGCAGCTGATCGCGACGAGCTACTGGTTTTTCGAATAGCAGCGCCGCTGCGGCCGGATGCAGTGCCCGGGAGCCCTGCGGGGCTCACCGGGCAGTTCTGCGTCTGGCCCGCGCGCTTCGGTCAGTCGCAGACGAGGGCGGTGTAGACGCCGTTCTCCACCACCTCGCGGCAGGGCGCGTTGAGCACGTCGGAGCAGGTGCCGGTCACGGTGTCCCCGAGCTCGGAGCCGAAGGGCGGCTCGCACCAGCCCTCGCACTGGTCGATGTCGGTGCAGGGCGTACCGCCGTCGCTGCTCGGCTCGCCGTCCTCGCCGTTCGTCTCGCCGCAGCCGACCAGCAGCACGAAGGCCGCAGGCACCAGGATCTTTCCCACCCACTTCATGGCCACTCCTCGAGATCTCTTCGGCTGCGCCCCGGGGGCTCGCAAGCCGGGGAAGCCGCTGCCCCTGGCCGGAAGCCGATCCATGCCATTTCCGGCCCCGGGAGGCCAAAGCCAAATGGCCCCCGGCGGCGCAGCACGCCCGTCCCCGGGCGCTTCGGGGCGCATGCTACTTCGCCGGCGCGCCCGCGCCCACCGAAGAACCCGCGGCCCCCGCCTGCCCGCCCTTTGACACCGCGCGCCAACCTCCGGTATTGCGCCGCCGCTTCGATGCGATCGGAGGAGGGACGGATCCCGTGAACAGCTTGCCGATGTCGATGCCGATGAACGAGCAGGCGCCGAGCGACCCGGGGCTCGCCTTCACGCTGCGCCTCGGCCACGCGCTCCACCGCTACGGCGTTCCCGCCCACCGCCTCGAGCAGGCGATGAGCGTGGTCTCGGCCCGCTTCGGCCTCACCGGCCGCTTCTACTCCACACCCACGGCGATCATCGCCTCCTTCGGCCCGCCCGAGGATCTGCGCAGCTGCATGATCCGCGTGGAGCCCGGCGACGTGGATCTCGCCCGCCTCGCCGCCCTCGACGAACTCACCACCGAGGTGATGCACGGCACCTGCGAGCCTGCCCTCGCCTCCCGGCGCCTCGACGAGATCCTCACCAGCCCGCCGCCCTACGGCCCCCGCATCACCGTGGCCGCCTTCTCCATCGCTTCCGGCGGCGCCGCCTACCTCCTCGGCGGCGGCGCCCGCGAGGTGCTGGTGGCGCTGCTCATCAGCGCGGTGACCGGCCTGCTCGCCGTGAGCACGGGGCGCTTCCCCGGGCTGGCCCGAATGCTCGAGGTCCTCGGCGCCTTCCTCGCCGCAGCGCTGGCCATCGCCGGCACCCGCGTCCTCGGCCCCTACTCCGTGCAGCTCGCGATCATCGCCGGCCTCATCGTCCTGTTGCCGGGCCTCACGCTCACGGTGGCGCTCACCGAGTTGGCCACCCGCAACCTCGTCTCCGGCACGTCCCGGGCGATGAGCGCGCTCATCACCTTCCTGCAGATGGGCTTCGGCGTCGCCCTGGCGAGCCAGCTCGACAAAGTGCTGCCGCCGGTCCCCGACCTGCCCGCCCCACCGCCGCTGCCGGGCTGGGTGATGCTCCCCGCGCTGGTCTTCGGCGTGGGCTCCTTCGCCGTCCTCTTCCGCAGCCGCTACCGCGACGCGGTCTGGATCATCATCGGCGGCTCGGTCTCCTATTTCGCCGCAGGCGTGGGCTCGACCTATCTGGGCCCGCAGCTCGGCGCCTTCGTCGGCTCGCTGCTGCTCTGCATGGGCTCGAACGCCCTGGCCCGCTGGAAGGACAAACCCAGCGTGATCACGATCCTCCCCGGCATGCTGCTCCTCGTGCCGGGAAGCGTGGGCTTCCGCTCCCTCGACGCGCTGCTCGCCCACAACGTGCTCGGCGGCGTGGAGACCGCGTTCACCATGGTGATGGTGGCGGTGGGCATCGTCGCCGGCCTGCTCCTCGCCAACGCCGTTGTGCCGCCGCGCAAGGTGCTCTGAACGGCGGGGTCACGCCGTGGTCGACGGGGCCCACGCCCCTGCCCAGCCCCGGGGCCGAGGCGATGGCGCGGTGGATCCAGACCTTCGCCCTGCCCACCGCATCGCCCAGCGCGAGGCCCTGGGCCAGGTGCGCGGTGATCGCCGCGGAGAAGGTGCAGCCGGTGCCGTGGGTGCTGCGGGTCTCGACCCGCGGCGTGGCGAAGCGATGGAGATCGACGCCGTCCCAGAGCACGTCGAAGGCCTCCCCGCCGCCGAGGCTGCCGCCCTTGATCAGCACGGCCTTCGGTCCCAGCGCCGCCAGCGCCCGGGCCGCTTCGCGCATGTCGTCCTCGTCGCGCAACGCGGTCCCCAGCAGCGCGCCCGCCTCGTGGAGGTTGGGGGTGAGGAGCGAGGCGTGGGGAAAGAGCCGCGTCCGCAGCGCCTCCACTGCCTCGGGGCCGAGGAGCCCGTCGCCGTGCTTGGAGATCATCACCGGATCGACGACCAGCGGCGCGAGCCCGTGCCGCGTCACCGCGTCCGCCACCGCCTCGATGATCGACACCGAGCCCAGCGCGCCGGTCTTCACCGCGTCGGGGCGCAGGTCGCCCACCACCGAGTCGATCTGGGCGGCGATCACCTCCACCGGCAGCAGGTGGACGTCCTGCACGCCCACCGTGTTCTGCGCGGTGACGAGGGTGAGGGCGCTGGTGCCGAAGACGCCGAAGCGCTGGAAGGTCTTGAGGTCCGCCTGGATGCCGGCGCCGCCGCCCGAGTCCGAGCCGGCGATGGTGAGGGCCTTGCGCATGGTGCAGCTCCCGTAGCGACTGCCGTTGCTACGGGGCTGCCTTACCGCCGGGACGCCCTCAGCCGCAAGGGGAGGAGCCCCGCCAGCGCGAGCAGCCAGGGGGCGCCCGCCCTGCCCGCGGCGCTGCAGCCGCCGCGCGCGTCGGCGGGATGCGGGCTTCCCTCGTCCGCGACCAGCACTTCCACCGGCGCGCTCTCGTTGCCGAGTCGATCGAGGGTCGAGACCTCGAGCAGGAGCTCCAGCGGCTCGGTGCCGGCACCGAAGAAGACGAGGTCCTCCCCGTAGAGCGGCGACGCGACGTCGCGCTCGATGTCCAGCCCCTCGGGCACCGTGCCGGAGACCACGCGGATCCGGTAGCCGATCGCCTCGGGATCGATCCCTTCCGGCGGCGTCACCGAGACGACCACCGCGTCGTAATCCCCGCCGCCGCATTTCGCGGCAGGCTCGCAGCCGCTCGGCTCCTCGGCCTGGTGGTGGACCACCGCCGCCCGCACCTCGACCGGCGGCGAGAGCACCACCGCCTCGCGCTCCAGGCCCTGCCCCGCCACCTCGAAGCGCTCCGCCGGGGGAGGCGCGCCGATGCAGGCGTGGGCGAGACGCGGCACCACCGCCAGCGCCGCAAACGACGGAACGATCCAGAGCAAACGCACCATAGCAGGGCCCCCCGGGTACCGACGATTCGCGAGCATGCGCCGGTGCGACCCCCGCAGGCAAGGGCCACAACCTGCCGCTGCCGCAGGGCACGGGGCTGCGGTATCGTGGCGCCGAACCGGAGGATCCTTGCCCGCTCGCCCACGCAGAAGACTTCGCACCGCACTCGTCCTCGGCGGCGGCGCCGCCCGTGGGGCCTACGAAGCCGGGGTGCTCTCCTACCTCCGCGGCGAGCTCAAGCGCGAGCTCGGCGGCCACGTCGACATCGACATCATCTCCGGCACCTCGGTGGGCGCGATCAACGCCTGCTTCGCAGCGGGCACCGCCGCCATCCCCGCGCAGCAGGGCATGGCCCTCGTCGATCAGTGGCGCAGCCTCCGCATCGAGGACGTGCTCCGGGTCGGCGCCGGCGATCTCTTCCGCGTGGCCCGGGACCTCTTCCGCCGCTCGCCGGTGGAGGGCGACCGCCGCGCAGGCGGTCTCGTCGACCCCCTCGGCCTCGAGGAGATCGTGCGCAAGCAGATCCCCTGGCGCGAGATCAGCCGCAACATCCGCACCGGCAGGCTCCACGCCCTCTCGGTCTCCGCCACCCGCGTCGCCACCGGCCACACCACCGTCTTCATCCAGCGCGCGGGCCGCGACGCCCCGCCCTGGAGCAGCGATCCCCACTACCGCGCCCTCGCCGCGCGGATCGGCCCCTTCCACGCCCTCGCCTCCGCCGCGATCCCGCTCCTCTTCCCGGCGGTGCCGGTGAGCGGCGAGCTCTACGTCGACGGTGGCCTGCGCCAGAACGTCCCGATCTCCCCGGCGCTGCGCCTGGGCGCCGAGCGCGTCATCGTCCTCTCGCTGCGGCAGCGGCCGGTGGCGAGCACACTCCTGCCGCCGGGGCAGGACCTCCAGCCGCCGATGCCGGAGGCAGCAGCGAAGCCGCAGCGCAGGCTCCCGTTGCGCCGCGAGCGCAAGCCACCTGCGAACAACTACCCCTCGGGCCCCTTCCTCCTCGGCAAGACCCTTGACGCGCTCCTGCTCGACCGCGTCGACGAGGACCTGAACCGGCTGCGGCGCTTCAACGCGATCCTCGAGGCGGGCACCACCGCCTACGGCCCCAGCTTCGAGGGCGTGCTCAACTCCGCGCTGGTGCCGATGCGCAACTCGCCGATGCGTTACGTGCGCAACCTGCTCGTCCACCCCTCCGAGGATCTCGGCAAGCTCGCCGCCGACTATTGCCGCTCCGCCGAGTTCAAGAACCGGGCGAGCGGCCTCGTCGGCGGCTTCATCCGTCGCATGGTCGAGTCCGAGGCCCGCGACAAGGCCGACCTCGCCTCCTACCTGCTCTTCGACGGGGGCTTCGCCGACGTGCTCGTCGATCTCGGCAGGCGCGACGCCCGCGACCGGAAGGAGCAGTGGATCCGCTTCTTCTCCGACGAGCCGGAGTGCGCTGCGGAAGCGGCGCAGCTCGAGGCGCCGCAGCCCCGCTGAAAACGGCAGCGGCGCCGCCCCCCGGAGGGAGACGACGCCGCTGGCGTGCACGACGAGCAGCCCCACCTCGCCAGCGGAGAGCGCCCGGCCGTAGACCCGGACGTCGTCGAGCATCGCGTCCACCCGCGCGAACTCGTCCACCTGCGTGTCGGTGCACGAGCTGGCGCCGGGCATGTGGCCCATGTAGAAGCGGCAGGTGCCGGGGTTGGTGAACGTCTGGGCGAAGCTCTGCGAAGCGACCTCGACGCCGTCCTTGTAGAGCCGCAGCGTCGAGTTGCCGACCCCCGCCTCGACCACACCGACGTAGAGGGTCCAGGTGTAGTCCGGGTGGGTGCCCGCGTCGATCACCCGCACGCCGTTCGAGTTCGGCTGCCAGCCATCGAGCATGCCGAAGGCGACCTTGTTCGACGACGAGAAGTAGAGGTTGAAGTGGTCGCCCTGGCCCACCAGCCGATCGTTGTTGCCCTGCGAGTCGGCGTGGACCCAGGCGGCGATGGTGAAGCTGGTGCCGAAGGGGACGTGCGGCGCCACCGCGACCGAGGTTGCTGGTGGAGTTGTAGTCGAAGTCGGCGGCGCTGCCCGCGAAGCCGAAGCGGTCGGCGCCGTAGTACGCGCTGGTGAAGGTGGCGTCGTAGGTGTTGGTGGTGTCGCCGGCGCTCCCGTTGAACGGCCAGTACGCGAGGAGGCCCGCCGTCGGCACGGTGAGGGTCACGCCGGTGGTGCGGCTGGGACTGTCGAGGCCACGCAGGTCCTGCACCCAGGCGGTGATCGTGAAGCTGCCCAGCGCGTCGTAGTCGTGGAGGAGCTGCCGGTTCGTCTCGCCTGCGCGGATCGCCACCTCTTCCACCGCGGTGCCGTCGCCCCAGTCGACGAAGAGGGCGCCGACCCGGTCGTTGGAGTCGGGATCGGAGAAGGCGACGTCGAGGGTGGCGGTGATCCCCGCAGCCGACGCCGACATGCCCTGTACCACCGGCGGGCGGCTCGCGATGTCGGTGGGATTGGTCCGCGGATTGGCGAGGTACTCGTCGTAATCGCTCACGCCGTCGAGTTCCGTGTCGGGGTGCAGCGGGTTGGGGAAGACGCGAACGCCGCTCTCGTCGGGCACCATCCAGCCGCCGACCTCGAGGTAGTCCGACGCGCCGTCGTCGTCGGTGTCGCTGTCGTTGGGGTCGGTGCCGTAGACCAGCTCGGCGCGATCGCCGAGGCCGTCGCGATCGGTGTCCTGCACGTAGACGAAGTGGAGGGTGCTGCCCTTCTGCAGGACGATGTCCTCGACGTCGTAGTCCTCGAGGACGAGGTTGTAGAAGACCGTCTCGTCGTCGGCGCCGTTGTTGATCTTCCGGGTGTGCGCCACGATCCAGTAGCTCGAGGTGGCGTCGTCCATCTCGACGCCGCGGATCGACGTCACGCCGGTGGAGGTGGCGCGGGGCGCGGCCTCGCCGAAGTAGAGCCACTCGCCGGTGCCGACCTCGTAGGGCACCCGCAGCACGTTCTGCAGCACCTCGCCCACGGTCACGCCCGTCGCGCCGGTGCCGCCGGTGCCGCCCGTTCCGCCGGCGCCACCTGAGCCGCCGCTGCCGGCGATGCCGCCCACGCCGCCGCTCCCGCCGGGGCCACCCTTCGAATCATCGGTCCCGCAGCCCCACAGCCCAGCCGCCAGCACGGCGGCGAGCAGAGGCAGACGACGCACGTGCATCGAGCCCATGGAATTCCCCGGTCGTTGGTCAGGGCGCGGAGGGCGCCCCCCCGGGCCACCGGAGGACAACCCCATGCGTCACCCCCCAACCGGGGGAATCAGGCCCCCATACTCAGGGATAGAGCCGCCGCAGCGTCCAGCCGTCTTCACGCATCGTGAAAACCAGTCGATCGTGGAGCCGGTCCGGCTTGCCGTACCAGAACTCCACCGTCTCCGGCCGGAGCAGGAAGCCCGACCAGAACGGCGGCCGCGGCACGTCCTTCCCCTCGTACTGCGCTTCGAGGGCCCGCACCTTCTCGCGAAGCGCAGCGGCGTCGTCCAGGGTCTCGCTCTGCCGTGACGCCCACGCGCCGATCTGGCTGCCGCGGGGCCGCGAGGCGAAATAGGCGTCCGCCTCCTCGTCGCTCACCTGCTCCACGCGGCCCTCGACCCGGATCTGCTCCTCGAGGGTGGTCCAGTGGAAGCAGAGGCTGGCGAAGGGACGGTCGCGGAGCTCCCGCGCCTTGCGGCTGCCGAGGTTGGTGTAGAAGACGAATCCCCGCTCGTCGGCGCCCTTGAGCAGCACCATCCGCACCGAAGGCCTGCCGTTGGCGTCCGCGGTGGCGAGGGCGGTGGCGTTGGCCAGCGGCACCCCCGCCTCCTCCGCGCGCTGCAGCGCTGCGGTGAAGCGCTCGATCGGGTTCATCTCGTCCATGCGGTCCTCCGGAAGAGCCAGTCCGGGGACTGATAGAACCTCGGGCCGGGCAGCGCCAGCGTCACGCGAGCAGCGTGAGCGCTCCGGGGACGATTTCGAAGGTGGCGGGCAGCCTGCCGGGCGCCTCGCCGTCAACGTCGAGGAGGCATTCGGCGTCGCACCGGGCCTCGACCTTGCGAGCCCGCAGGGTGCGCGTCCCCGGCATCTTCACGTGGCTGCCGTCGTAGATCTTGCGGCTCTTGGTGACGAAGTCGAGGAGCGTGTAGCCGCTCCAGATGGTCACGTCGAAGAGGCCGTCGTCGACCTGCGCATCGGGCGCCACCCACATCCCGCCGCCGAAGAACTGCCCGTTCGCCACGGAGACGCAGGTGATCGACATCTCCTCCCACGGCCCGTCGTCGAAGCGGAGCTGCACCCGCTGGTCCTTCCAGGCCAGCAGCCCCCGCACCGCGCCGATGGCGAAGGAGGCCTTGCCACCCAGCGCTTTGGTGGACGCGTTCACGTAGCGGTCGATGAGGCCCGAGGAGCCGAAGGAGGCGATGTTGACGAAATGCCGCAGCTGCTCCGCGCCTCCGTGATCGACGTAGCGGAGCCGCCCGACGTCGAGCTTGCGGACCTTGCCGGCGGCGAGGCGGAGCGCCAGCGCGTCCACGGTGTTGGTGGTGTGGAAGCTCTTGAGGAAGTCGCTGCCGGTGCCGCGGGGCAGCACCGCCAGCGTCGCGCCCCGCCGCACGGGCTTGCCGTCCGGGCCGAAGAAGCCGTTCACCACCTCGTTGGTCGTGCCGTCGCCGCCCACCGCGACCACCACGTCGGCCCCGCCCTCGAGGGCGCGGTTCGCGAGCTGCGTCGCCTCGAGCGGCCTCGTCGTGTAGAGCTCGCCGAAATCGCCGATCCGCTCGTGGATGCGGCTGGCAATCGCGCGCCACTCCCTGCCGGTCGATCCGTTGCCGCTGCTCGGGTTGATGACGAAGACGACGCGCCGGCCCATGGGCCCCCTCTACCGCAAAAGACCGAAAAGGGGCGCATCATGGCCTTCCGGCACCGCCGGAGCAAGGCGCGCGGCGTCGCGGATCCCCCGAAATCCGCTGCGGAACCGGTGGCCGCCCGCGCCCCTTCGTGCACACCATTCCGGATCTGCAGCAGCGAGCCAATGCCGGAGGAGCGGTGAACACGGACGAAGCGAAGGCGCCCACCTGGTGCCGCGAGGCGGATGAGGTCCTCGCCTCCCTGGCGTCGAGCCGCGCGGGCCTCGGCGGCGACGAGGCGGCGTCGCGCCTCGCCAGCCACGGCCCCAATCGCCTCCCCAGGCAGAAGGGCCGCTCGGCCCTCTCCCTGCTCCTCGCCCAATTCAAGAGCCTGCTCGTCCTCATCCTCGTCGGCGCGGCCCTCCTCGCCCTCGCCGTCGGCGACCTCAAGGACGCGATCGTCATCGGCTTCGTGGTGGTCCTCAACACCTCCCTCGGCTTCTTCCAGGAGTACCGCGCCGAGAAGGCGGTGGCGGCGCTGGAGGGGATGCTCGCGCAGCAGGCGCGCGTGCGGCGCGAAGGGCGCGTGGTCGCCCTCGCCGCCGAGCAGGTCGTCCCCGGCGACATCGTCCTCGTCGAGGCGGGCGACAGGCTCCCGGCGGACGGCCGCCTCGTCGAGGTGCAGGGGCTCGAGGTGGACGAATCCGCCCTCACCGGTGAGTCGGTCCCGGTGCCGAAGCAGCGCGATCGGCTGGACGATCCCGAGCTCGGCATCGGCGATCGCTCCAACCTCGGCTGGATGAATACCGTCGCCACCCGCGGCAAGGGCGAGCTCGTGGTCACCGCCACCGGCGCTGCTACCGAAATGGGCCGGATCGCCTCGCTCCTCGAGCGGGCGGAGGAGTCGCCGACGCCGCTGCAGAAGCAGGTCGACATCCTCGGCAAGCGGCTCGCGCTGATCGCCGGCGTGGTGGTGGTGATCATCGCCGTGGCCGAGTGGCTGCGCGGCACGCCGCCGGTGGAGATCCTGATGAGCGCCGTCGCCCTCGCGGTTGCGGCGATCCCCGAGGGCCTCCCTGCGGTGGTGACGGTGACGCTGGCGCTCGGCATGCGGCGGATGGCGCAGCGCCGCGCCATCGTGAAGCGAATGTCGGCGGTGGAGACCCTCGGCTCCACCTCGGACATCTGCACCGACAAGACCGGCACCCTCACGGTGAACCAGATGACCGTGCGCCGGATCTGCAGCGGCGTCGGCCATTGCGACGTCACCGGCGAGGGCTACACCCGCGACGGCGAGATCACCGGCGAGCGCGGGGTGCTCGAGGCGCTCATCCCCGCGGTGGTGCTCTGCAACGACAGCGACGTGCGCGACGGCAAGATCGCCGGCGATCCGATGGAGGCGGCGCTCCTCATCCTCGCCGAGAAGGCCGGGGCCGATCCGCAGCAGCTCCGCAAGGAGAGGCCGCGCGTCGCCGAGATCCCCTTCGACTCGCTCCACAAATTCATGGCGACCTTCCACGAGGAGGAGGGCCGCGTGCGCCTCTTCGTCAAGGGCGCGCCGGACGTGCTCTTCGAGAGATCGGCCCACGCGTGGACCGGCGCCGAGCCGGCGCCGATCGAGCGGGAGTCGTTCACGAGGCAGAACGAGGAGCTCGCCTCGGAAGGCTTGCGGGTGATCGCGGTGGCGACGCGGCTGGTCGAGCGCGAGGCGGTGCAGGCGGGGGACGAAGGTGCGCTCCACGATCTCGTGCAGGACCTCACCTGGCTCGGCCTCGTCGGCCTGGTCGATCCGCCGCGTCCGGAGGCGAAGGAGGCGATCGCGCGCTGCAAGGAGGCCGGCATCCGGGTGCGGATGATCACCGGCGACCACGTCCTCACCGGCAGCGCCATCGCCCGCGAGCTCGGCATCGAGGGCGAGGGCGTGCGCGGAGCCGAGCTCGAGCGGATGGACGACGCCGCGCTGCGGGAGCGCGTCCCGAACGTCGGTGTCTTCGCCCGCGTCTCCCCCGATCACAAGCTGCGGATCGTCCGGGCGCTGCAGGCTCGGGACGGCGTGGTGGCGATGATCGGCGACGGCGTCAACGACGCGCCGGCGCTGCGCACGGCGGACATCGGCGTGGCGATGGGGATCACCGGCACCGACGTCACCCGCGAGGCGGCGCGCATGGTGCTCGCGGACGACAATTTCGCCACCATCGTCGGCGCGGTACGGCAGGGCCGCGCCATCTACGACAACATCGTCAAATTCCTCCGCTTCCAGCTCTCCACCAACATCGGCGCGATCCTCGTCCTCCTCTTCGCACCGATCCTCGGCCTGCCCATCCCCTTCACCCCGGTGCAGATCCTCTGGGTGAACCTGATCATGGACGGCCCGCCGGCGATGGCCCTCGGCGTCGATCCGCCGGCGCCGGGGATCATGCAGGAGAAGCCCCGCTCGCCCACCGCGCGGATCCTCACCCTGGGGCGCTTCGTCCACCTCGCCTTCTTCGGCGCGATCATGGCGACGGGAACGCTCTTTCTCTTCGTGCAGGGCGCCGAGAGCTCGGTCGACCGCGGCCGCACCATGGCCTTCACCACCTTCGTTCTCTTCCAGTTCTTCAACGTCTTCAACGCCAGGGCGCTGCGGCGCACCGCCTTCACCCGGCACGCGCTGCGCAACCGTGCGCTCTGGATCGCGCTCGCCCTCGTGCTCCTGCTCCAGGTGGCGGCGGTGGAGCTGCACTTCCTCAACCGGCTGCTCTCCACGACGCCGCTCACCTCGAGCGAGTGGCTGCGCTGCATCGCGGTGGCGTCGTCGGTGCTGCTGGCGGAGGAGCTGCGCAAGCTGCTCTGGCCGCGGCGCAGGGCAGCGGCCTAACGGCCGCCGCCGGCGCGCAGGGCGGCGGCGATCCTGCCGAGGAGATCGCCGCCCTGCCGCAGGCCGCCGGGGAGCTGCCGCGGCCCCACCGCCACCACGCTCTCCCGGGAGAGGCGCACGAAACGGAAGGTCTCGCCCTCCCGGACGGCGGCGAAGATCCGCTGCAGCTCGGCGGTCGGAAGCTCCGTCTCCACCCCGGCGCTCGGCTCCTGCAGCTGGCGGCGGAGCACCTGCAGCCCTGCCTCCTGCCCATGGCGGCGCAGCGACTGCAGCGCCACCCGCTGGTCCTCCCGCTCGATCGGCCAGACCACCTCGAGGAGCGAAGGCCCGACGAGCGAAACCTCCCAGGGCAGGAGCTGCGTGCGCAGCGTGCGGGCGAGGAGCGCCGCCAGCTTCGCCCCCTCGCCCTCGATCGCCACTACCTCCCGCTTGCGCAGCACCGGCTGCGCCTTGAGCGTGGCGCCGAGGAGATGGCCGCAGGCGCCGCCGCCACCGAGGATCAGGTGCGCCACCGCAGGGCCTGCTGCAGAGCGCGGCGCCGCCCTGGTGGCGAGCGCCGTGCCGTCCGGCAGCGCCGCCTCGATCGCCGCCACGCCGGGCTCGAGCCTGCCGTCCATCGCTCGCCGCCCCGCATACGGCCCCTCGAGCCAATCGGCCACCGTCCCCTCGAAGATCGAAGGCGGCTGGGAGCCCAGGGTGAGGCCCGCCCGCGTGAGCGACCGCTCCACCGCGCGCAGCGGCGCGCCGGCGCCGCAGTGGATCCACATCGCCCGGGGATCGACCAGGCCCACGTGGCAGAGGCCGCTGCGATCGAGCACGAGCCCGCCCTCCTCGAAGCGCAGGCCGCGCTCCGCAGCAGCGGCGATGGCGCGCCGCGCCCCCTCGACGCTGCGCGGGCGCACCCGCACGATCGCCGCGTCGATCTCCACCTCGCCCGCGGCGACGCTGGCCAGGTGCTCGATCGCTTCGCTCTCCGGCAAGGTCGTGGAGCTCGCTCTCATGGCACCAGCTTCCCCGGGTTGAGGATCCCGTCGGGATCGCAGACACGCTTGGTGGCCTGCAGCAGCGCGAGGCCGCCAGCGCCCAGCTCCGCCTCGAGCCACGGCCCCTTGAGCACGCCGACGCCGTGGTGGTGGGTGATGGTGGCGCCCTCCGCCGCCGCCGCGTCGAGGGCCGCGCGCCACGCCGCGTCGTAGGAGCGCAGGCCGCGCTCCACCGACGGCGCCGGCCCGCTGAAGGTGAAGTAGATCGAGCAGCCGTCGGGCCAGGCGTGGCTGAAGTGCGCCATCACGAAGGCGTGGGGCGCTACCGCATGGCGGATCGCGCGGTAGAGCGGCTCGACCCTTCCCCACGAGGTCGCCACCTCGCAGGTGTCGACCCACGTGCCCGCGTCGAACATCTTCGGCAGCTGGTAGGAGACCGCCCACCGTTTGCGCAGCCAGCGCCGCCCGGGCCCCTCGCCGAGATCGGTGCCGCCGTGGCCCGCGCAGATCGCCCGGGTCCGCGCCGCCTCGGCGCGGGTCTCGCCGGCGGGTCCTTCGTGCACCAGCACGAGGAGACAGGAACGGAGCGTCCCGGCGGCGAGGTTCAGCGGCCGGGCGAGGGAGAGGGCACCCTGGAGCGCCTGCTTCTTCGCGCTGCCGGCGAGCGTCGCGCCCTTTCGGCCCAGCGATCCCCGCTCCGGCGAAGTCCGGAGGTCGGCGCGAACCGGCGGCTGCAGCTGCGGCCCTGCGTCGCCGTCTGCGGCTGCGTGGGCGCCGAGGGCGATCCAGGTGTCGAAGGGATCGTAGAGCCGCGCCACGCTGGGGCGCAGCCCCGCATGGAAGATCTCCTCCATCGCCTGCAGCGCCCGGTGGAGCGAGGCGAAGCGGTAACCGCGGGGGAGTTGCACCTCCGGCGCGGGAAAGAGCCGCAGCCGCGCCGCGGTGATCGCGCCGAGGATCCCCTCGCTGCCGAGGAAGAGCTCGAGCAGATCGCTTCCCGCCGCCGGCCGGTCGAGCCGCACCACCTCGCCGGTGCCGAGCACCACCTCGAGGCCGAGGAGCAGGTCTTCGATCTTTCCGTAGCGTGAAGAGGATTGCCCGGCGCCACGGGCGGCGACCCAGCCGCCCACCGTGGAGAGGGCGATCGAGGAGGGGAAGTGGCCGAGGGTGAGGCCCTGCGCCGCGAGGCGCTGCTCCAGCGGCCAGCCCATCGCCCCGGCCTCCACCTCGATCTCCAGTCGCTCGGGGTCGACGGAGCGCACCCGGTCGAGGCCGCGGAGGTCGAGGGCCACGCCGCCGTGGAGGTGGAGCGTGCCGCCGCAGACGCCGCTCCGGGCGCCGTGGGGCACCACCGCCACCCCTCGCTCGCGGGCGAAGCGGATCAGCTCCGCCACCTCCTCCACCGAGCGGGGCCTGCAGATCAGGTCGGGAGGCGGCGGCGTGTCGTCCGCCCGGAGCCAGAGCAGGCTCCTGGGCCAGAGATCGCGGCTCGCCTCGTCGCGAGCTTCCGGCGTGGTGGCGATCCGATCCCTGCCGAGCCGCTCGGCGAGGGCGGCGGCCAACGCAGCGTCGCCCGGCGGCGCTGCCTTCCGGGAAACGAGAGGGACCTCGGGCACGCCGGCCATGTCGCCTCCTCAGCAGCGAAGGGATCGTCTACGCAGGATGGATCGACGCTAAGCCCGACGCGGCCCGGCGCCAACGGCCCATCGGGTTCGGTGGGGCGAGGTGGGTGCCGGATCAACACCCGGTGGAGGGAGGCAGCCGCCTTCCCTCGTCGGCTGCGAACGAGAGCACCCGGGCCAGACGCTCCTGCAGCCAGGCGGCGATGGCCACGAGCGGCACGCGGGTGGGGCAGACCGCCTCCCCGGCGCGGTAGGCCGCCGGATCGATCGCCTCGATCGCCGCCTTCGCCCGGTGGAGCTCCACCGAGGAGCGGGCGTATTGGCGCGGCAGGAGGGAGGCGCCCTGGTACTCGCCCCGGGCCACGGCGCCGAGCTGCCCGTCGAGCTGGTCGCAGAGCCCGCAGGAGATGCAGCGCCCCGCTGCAGCGAGCATCGCCTTGTCCCGGGGCGTGGTGGGCACCAGCCCCTCGGGGCCGTAGTTGGCGAGGAAGCGTTCCTTGCCCTGCGGCTCCTTGTCGAGGAGCCGGCGCAGCGGGTGGACCACCGCGGCGCGCCAGGCGAGATAGAGATCGGCGCCGAGCTTCGAAGAACCCATCAGCCCCCCTCCCCACACGCCGCTTCACCTGCGAGCCAGCCGGTGCACCAGGAGAGGCCGAGGCCGGCGCCGTCCCGCGCCGGGTCGTTGCCGGCGAGGACCGAGCCGCACGCGAAGAGCCTCGTGTCCCGCGGCGTCCCGTCGCGGTCGAGGGGACGCAGCTGGCGGTCCACGGCGACGCCTGCACGGAACGCAGGCTGCTCGCCGCCCTTCTCCACGCTGGTGAGGGAGCCGGGCCAGCTGCCCGGATCGATCCCGCCGTCGATCGCCACCGGCAGATCGAAGACGCTCTCGCGGAGCCTGCCGTTGCGGCGGATCCCGCCGCCGACGTAGCGGCCGGTGGCGAGGACGACGGCGACGGCTTCCACCCGATGCGACGGCGGCGGCGGCGGCTCCGCCGTGGCCCGGCCCTCGTCGAAATGGCTGGGATCGAGGATCGGCGCGAGGGGCGCGGTGACGCGCAGACCGGCGACGTCGCCGTCCGAAGTGGCCTCGCCGTGGAGGAGCTGCACCCCTGCCGCCTCGAGGCGTGCTTCGAGGAGGCGCTGCAGCCGCAGGCCCGGGAGCGGCGCGGTGCTCGCCGCAGGCAGCTCGGCGCAGGGCAGGCCGAGCGCCGCTTCGAGGTGGGCGAGCACCGGCGCCGGATCGTCGGTGCCGAGCAGCGGCGGCAGCAGCAATCGGTCGACGCCGGGCGGCAACGCGCGGCGGATCGATTGCACCAGGCGGTCGGGATCCTTTTCGATGCGCGCGGCGAGCTGCAGCGGGCGCAGGGCGTAGTCGTCGATCCGGTCGAGGTAATCGGTGGGCACCGCGGCGGCGCCGCAGCGCAGGCCCGCCACCGTAGCGAGTTCGGCGAGCGACGCTGCGAGGAGCTCGGCGTCCCAGGCGGGATGGCGAGCGAAGCCGACCACGCCGATGCGGCCGCCGTGGTGCAGATCGCCCCGCAGCACCGCGTCCTGCCCGCCGGCACTGGTCTTGAGTGTGCCGAGGGGCGTGAGCACGCAGCGATTCTCCGCTTCGAGCGGCGTGAAGCGCAGCCTGCCGCCGCTCTCCTCCGCCGCGCGTCCGAGCAGCGCCGGCAGCCGCTCGAGCCGCTCCGCGAGGAGCGACCAGGGATGCCGCGGGCTGCGCAGCGCCAGCGCCCGGATGCAGCCGCGCACGTCGCGGCGTTCGCCGAGTGGCTGCGCCGGCGACGCGAAGGGATCGGGGGCGAGGTCGAGCAATCCCGCGGAGAGGGCGGTGGCGCCCCAGGCGCGGCGCACGAGCGCCACCTGCCGGCCCTTCCGTCGCGCGGCCAGCGCCGCAGCGGCGCCGGCGATGCCGCCGCCGATCACCACCACGTCGGCGCGAATGCTTCCCTCCACGGCCCTGCCCCGCAGCCCCACGCTCATGCTGCATCCTCGTCGGCCTTGGTGGGCTGCCCCGTGGCACCTGCCTTCGGCGCCCGCTCCGCCAGCGGCGCTTCGCCGAGCGCACCGGCGCCGAGGTGGATCGAGCGGGAGAGCTCCTCCTGCGCCAGCCCCTCGCCGTCGAGCACGGCGCGCTTTCCCTTCCAGCGCATCTGGAGCAGGTCGGCGAGCTCCCGCCGCTGCTGCGCCGGAGCGAGCTCCGCTTCGCGGGCAAGGACCGCAGCTGCTGCGGCGGCGCAATCCGTTCCCTGGCAGGGCCCCATGGCGAGGCGGTTGCGCCGGCGCAGATCGAGGAGCCTTCGTCCCTCCTCGTGGCGGATCGACCAGGCGAGCTCCGCCGCGATCACCTGCTCGCAGCGGCAGATCGGCGTGCGCAGGTGCGGCTCACGATCCGCCAGCTCGCAGATCGAGGCGGCGAGGGCGCCGTGGCGGTAGGCGATCCGCTCCACCGTGACCTGCGGCAGCCGGTAGCGCCCGGCGAGCTCCGGCACGTCGGGGAAGGCGTCGCCGCCGGGCAGCGGCTCGAGGTGCGTCCTGCAGGGCCGGTGCTGCTCGCCGAGCACGCGCTCCACCGCGTCCACCACCTCCTCGCTCATGATCCGGTAGGAGGCGAGCTTGCCGCCGACGAGGCTGATCAGACCGCTTGCGCCGTCGGCGTCGTGGTGGGCGATGGCGTGCTCGCGGGAGAGGGCGTCCTCGAGCTTGCCGTATTCGTACATCGTCGGCCGCACGCCGGCCCAGGCCCGGAGGATCCGCGCGTGCCGCACCGAGGGCACGCTCCTGGTCGCCGCCTCCCAGAGGTAGGCGACCTCGTCTTCGGTGACCTGGAGGTGATCCGGATCGCCGTAGAAATCGTCGTCGGTGGTGCCGACGATCGAGGTCTGCTCATGCGGCATCACGAAGATGTCGCGGCCGTCGACGGTCTTGCAGATCACGCCATAGTTGGAGACGCGGCGATCGAGGGTGAGGTGCACGCCCTTGCCCGGTCGGATCTTCACCTCGACCCCTGCGAGCTTCGCCACCTTCGGCGACCACGGCCCGCAGGCGAGGACCACCGCCCGGGCGCGGTGCGCCTCCTCGGCGCCGGTGGCCTCGTCGCGGAGCGTCACCCCCTCGACCCTGCCCGCTTCACCGCGGAGGAAGCCGGTCACCTGCGCGTAGGTCCGTAAGGTCGCCCCGTGCGCCTTCGCCGAGACGGCGTTCGCCGCACAGAGGCGGAAGGGATCGATCCCCCACTCGTCGAAGGAGATGGCGCCGATCAGATCCCGCGCGAGGGCGGGCTCGAGGTCGTAGGCCTCCTCGGCGGACAGCACCGCGCTCTGCTTGCCCCGCTTGTGCGGCTGGTAGACGTCGTAGAGCCCGAGGTAGACCTCGACGCCGTAGCGGAGGAAGCGCTCCTGCAGCGAGGGATCGGCGGGGTCCTCCGCCCGGAGCGGAAAGAGGAAGGGGATCCGGAAGAGCAGGTGCGGGGCGATCCGCTGGATGTAGCCCGAGTCGATGCAGGCCATCTCGGTGACGCTGCGGTCGTAGCGGAGGTAGCGCACGCCGCCGTGGATCATCCCGGAGTTGGCGCCGGAGGAGCCGGCGGCGAAGTCGCGCTTCTCCACGAGGAGGGTGCGGTAGCCGCGCATCGCCGCGTCCCGGGCGATGCCGGTGCCGTTCACGCCGCCGCCGATGACGATGAGGTCGTACACGAAGGCTCCTCCGCAGGCCGGAGAAAGCCCTACCCTGCTCACCCCCCGGAGGCGCCGCAATGCCGCGGCGCAGCAAGCCCGCCCCGGAGAGGGCGAAATCGGCCACCTGGCCGATGGCGCCGATGGCGCGGCTGGCGGTGGTGCAATTTCCCGCGCTCCCGCGCGTCAGCGACAAGCGCGACACTGCCCGCCCATCGCCAGGAGGTCCCCATGCAGCTCCACTACCACCCGGTTTCCCCCTACTCCCAGAAGACGCTCCTCGCCTTCCACGAGAAGGGCGTCTCCTTCACCCCCAGGCTGGTCGACGTGACCAGCCCGGAGGCGAAGGCTGCCTACCAGCGCGAGGTCTACGGGCTCGGCAAGATTCCGCTCCTCGTCGTGCCCGAGGAGAGCCTCCGCCTCCCCGAGTCGAGCCTCATCGCCGAGTGGCTCGACGAGCGCTTCCCGGAGCGCGGCCCCAGGCTCATCCCCGCGGACCGGACGAAGTCCCGCGAGGTGCGGATGCTCGACCGGCTTGCCGACGGCTGCCTCAGCGAGCCGATGGCGAAGGTGGTCTTCGACGGGATGCGGGCCCCAGAAGACCGCGATCCCCGCGGCACCCGCGTCGCCCGCTCTCTCCTCGACCGCGCCTACGGCGTCCTCGAGGAGCGCCTCGCCGAGCAGGGCTCCACGTGGCTCGCCGGCGCGGATTACAGCCTCGCCGACTGCGCCGCCACCCCGCCGCTCTTCTTCCTGCAGCGGATCCACCCCTACACCGATCACCGGCACCTGACCGCCTATGCGGCGCGCCTGTCCGAGCGGCCGTCCTGGCAGAAGGTCCTGGCCGAGGCAGCCCCCTGGCTCGAAGCCTTCAGCAAGAGCTGAAACGAGCCTGTTAGAATGGCCCGGTGACCCCACGCGAACGTCTCCGCCGCACCATCTTCGAAGCCGACACCCCCGCCGGCAGGGCGTTCGACGTGGCGCTGATCGTGGCGATCCTCGCCAGCGTCACCGCGGCGATCCTGGAGAGCGTCTCGTCGATCCGTGCGGCGTACGGCGAGACGCTCTATGCGATCGAGTGGTTCTTCACCGTGCTCTTCACGGTGGAGTACGCGCTCCGGCTCTGGGCGGTGCAGCGGCCGCTGCACTACGCCCGCAGCTTCTTCGGGATCATCGACCTGCTGGCGATCCTGCCGACCTACGTCAGCGTACTCATCCCCGGCGCGCAGCAGCTCCTCACCATCCGCGTGCTGCGCCTGCTGCGGATCTTCCGCGTCTTCAAGCTCGCCAACTACCTGAGCGAAGCGCGGATCATCCTCACCGCGCTCCAGGCGAGCGTGCGGAAGATCTCCGTCTTCATCCTCGCCGTGATCACCCTGGTCACCTTCTTCGGCTCGGTGATGTACGTGGTCGAGGGGCCCGAGCACGGCTACACCAGCGTGCCCACCGGCGTCTACTGGGCGGTCGTCACCCTCACCACCGTGGGCTACGGCGACATCTCGCCGCAGACGCCCCTCGGCCAGGGGCTCTCGGTGATCGTGATGCTGATGGGCTACGCGATCATCGCCGTGCCCACCGGCATCGTCACCGTCGAGCTCTCCCGCGCCGGCCGCCCCACCACCGACATCGCCTGCCCCGGCTGCGGCCGCCAGGGCCACGACCCCGACGCGGAGTTCTGCAAGTACTGCGCGACGGAGCTGTGAGCCCTGCAGCTCGCCACCGACGAGCCGCCCGCCCCCGCGCGAGAAGCCAAAACGCCCGCCACGGCACACGGCCGGGCGGGCGTTCTCGATCAGCAGGCGCCGACGATTACTCCGGCTGCACCGTCGCCTTCACGTGCAACTCGCGCAGCTGCTTGTCGCTCACGTCGCCGGGCGCGCCCGTCATCAGATCCGTCCCCATCTTCGTCTTCGGGAAGGGGATCACGTCGCGGATCGACTCTTTGCCGGTGAGCAGCATGATCAGCCGGTCCATGCCCACCGCGAGGCCGCCGTGCGGCGGGGCGCCGTAGGCGAGCGCGTCGAGGAGGAAGCCGAATTTGTTCCGGCGCTCCTCCGGGCTGATCCCCAGCGCCTCGAAGACCTTCGCCTGCGTCTCCGAGTCGTGGATGCGGATCGAGCCGCCGCCCACCTCGTTGCCGTCGAGGACGAGGTCGTAGGCCCGGGCCTTCACCCGGCCCGGATCGCTGGTCATGTGCTCCACGTGCTCCGGCAGCGGCGCGGTGAAGGGGTGGTGCGAGGCGACCCAGGTGTTCTGCTCGTCGGAGAACTCGAAGAGCGGGAAGTCGACCACCCAGAGCAGATCGTGGCGCCCCTCGGGGATGAGGCCGAGCTTCTTGCCGAGCTGTACGCGCATCTGCCCGAGCACGCCGTTGACCTGCTTCGGCTTGCCGAACTGGAAGAGGAGGACGTCGCCCTCCTTCGCCCCGGCGGCCTCGTTGATCTTCGCCCGCAGCCCCGCGTCGATGGTCTTGGTGAGCGGCGACTGGGTCCACTCGCCACCGGCGGCGACCTTGGCGCGGGCGAGGCCCTTCGCGCCGAAGCTCTTCGCCACGTCCTCGAGCTTGTCGATCTCGGCGCGGCTCATCCCGCCGCCGCCGGGGATCGAGAGCAGCTTGACGATCCCGCCCTCGCCCACCGCCTGGGCGAAGAAGGGCACGCCGCCGCCGTTCGCCCCGCGCACGATCTCGGTCACGTCGACCAGCTCGAGGCCGAAGCGGGTGTCGGGCTTGTCCACGCCGTAGCGGGACATCGCCTCGTCGTAGCTCATCCGCGGGATCGGCAGCTTGAGCTCCTGCCCCAGCGCCTCGCGCCAGATCGACGCGAAGAGCCCCTCGACCACCTCCTGCACGTCCTTCTCCTGGGCGAAGGACATCTCGAGATCGATCTGGGTGAATTCCGGCTGCCGATCGCCGCGCAGATCCTCGTCGCGGAAGCACTTCACGATCTGGAAGTACCGATCGAAGCCCGCGACCATGTAGAGCTGCTTGAAGATCTGCGGGCTCTCGGCGAGGCCGTAGAAGCGCCCCGGGTTGAGGCGCGAGGGCACGAGGAAGTTGCGGGCGCCGCCCGGCGTGAAGCGCACCATGAACGGCGTCTCGATCTCGAGGAAGCCCCGGCTCGAGAGGAAGTTGCGCACCGCCTGGTTGACCTTGTGGCGGAAGATGAAGGTCTCCTGCATCTCCGGCCGGCGCAGATCGAGGAAGCGGTACTTGAGCCGCAGCTCCTCGTTGGTGTCGATGCCGTCTTCGATGAGGAAGGGCGGCGGCGTCGCCGGATTGAAGATCTGCAGCCGCGACGCCTTCACCTCGATGGCGCCGGTCTTCATCTTCGGGTTCACGTTGCTGCCGCGGGAGACGACCTTGCCGACCACACCCAGCACGTACTCGAGGCGGAGCTGGTGGGCGAGCTGGTGGGCCTCGCCGGCATCCGGCTCGAAGACCACCTGGGTGATGCCGTCCCGGTCGCGCAGATCGATGAAGACCGCGCCGCCGTGGTCGCGGCGGTTGTGGACCCAGCCGTAGAGCACGACTTCGTTGCCGACGTCGGAATCGCGGAGCTGGCCGCAGAGGTGGGTGCGCTGGTGCTGGGACAGGAACGCGGAGGTCGACACGAAGTCCCCCGAAAGGAAGAGAGTTGCCTGAGAGTGAAACCGGCCGCAGGGCAGCCGGTCCCGACACGAAAGGCACCGCCCGGTCGTTTTGCAGGGGTCGGGAGGCTGCCGAAGTGCCGACCGACCGTGCTACGGTGCTTTTCCGTGCGACGCAAGGCCTTAGCACTTCTTCCGTTGGCTCTCGCCACCTGCGCCCCCGAGGCGGGGGTGATCGACATGGCCGTGCTGCAGTGGAACCCCGACAGCGGGGTCTACGAGCTGCGCGAGGCCACGATCACCACCCTCACCGACGTGGAGGCGATGCGGGGTGAGGCCGCCACGCCCATCGGCAACGCCGAGATCATCGTCGACGGCGGAAGGCTCGCCCACGTCGAGACCGAGAAGCAGTTCCGGGACGCGGTCCTCGAGGACGCCGGCAGCCCGGTCGAGGTCCAATTCCTGGAGCAGGACGGCGTCCTCTACCCGGCGGACTTCCACTCGCTCAACCTCGCCACCGCCTACTACAACTTCGAGCAGGCGCGGCTCTACGCGCTGGCCCGCGGCCTCGCGCCCGAGAAGCTCCGGGGCGCGCCCTTCTACTACTTCCCCGACGTGCACCTGCAGGGCGCCGATCCGGGCCGCCAGGTGGACAACGCCGGCTGGTTCCCGCTGCTGCGCTCCTTCCTCCTCTACCCCTTCGACCGGCTCCAGGAAGTTCCGCTGGCGATGAACCAGGGGGTGGTGGCCCACGAATACGGCCACGGGATCTTCCACGCCGAGGTCTTCGACGGCAGCTGGTTCCCCGCCTACAGCGTGGATTGGTGCCCGACCGGCCGGTGCGCCCAGCAGGCCGGCTACCGGATGGTGGGGATCATCGAGGAGGGCTTCGCCGACGCCTGGGCGGTGGGCGTCACCGGCGATCCGCGCTTCACCCACCACTCGCTCTCGATGCTGGGCGACTCCCGCGATCCCGACCGCTTCGTGCGCAAGCGCCACTGCTACTCGCAGTCGGCCTACGAGACGGAGCTCGCCCGCACCGCTCCCCTCTCCGAAGCCGACCAGGACAGATACTGGAGCAGGCGGCAGTACGAGGTGGGCACGGTGCTCGCCGGCGCCCTCTACCGGGCCGCACGGGACGAGGGGACGAGCTACGACCAGGTGATGGACACGCTCCTCCGCTCCTACCGGGCCAGCGGATCGAGGAGCCTCGGCGCCGTGCTCGAGAGCGACCGGGACGGCAGCATCTTCGGCAGCTTCCGGATCGTCGCCCGGGCCGTCATCGACGCGGCAGGCGACGAGCCCACCCGCCGCGCCCTCTGCGCCGCGTGGATGGACCGCCTCGCCCTCACGGCCGCGGAGCTCGAGGGGCTGTGCGACGACGTCGCCGCCAACGGGGAGTGCGGATGATCGTCCGGCTTCTCCTCCTCGCCGCGCTCCTCCTGCCTGCTGCCGCCGGCGCCCAGCGCCTCTGGTCGATCGAAGGCGCCGGCGCCGTCGTCCTCCGCGACGACCCGCAGGGCAGCCTCTTCGACGAGGAGCTCGCCTGGGGCGCCAGGGCGGGCCTCGCGCTCCATCCCCTCCTGGGCCTGCCGGAAGGGCTGCAGCTGGGCATCGGGCTGCTCTGGTACGGCGGCGGCCACACCGCCGGGACGTCGGCGGTGCAGGTGCAGCGCTCGCTCCACAGCTTCGCCCTCCCGGTCCAGCTCGGCTGGGAGCTGGGGTGGCGCCCCTTCGAGGTGATGCGCCTCGCCCCCTACCTCACCGGCGGTCCCGCGGCGACGCTGGCGGGGACGAGCTACCTGGTGGCGGATCCGGTGGCGCTGGAGCAGGGGATCCCCCCGCAGGAGAAGGGCGTCTCCGGCCTCCAGGCCGGCGGCGTCTACGGCCTCGGCCTCGCCATCGGCCACGGCGACACGGGGCTCGGCTTCACCGCCCGCCTCGAGGCGCTGCGCCTCCACCGCGGCCCGAACGCGGACCTCGCCCTGGGCCTCGGACTCGGGGCGGCCTTCTGACGGGCAGCGTGCTTAGGTTGCCCGCGTGGCACCGCCGCTCTCCCCACAGACAGGCCGACCAGCAAGGGCGCCCGACCGGAGCGCCCTCGCCTATTGCCCGCCCGTCAACACCCCCGCCCACGGCAACGCGGTGGAGGTGCTGCGCGACGGGCGCGAGGCCTTTCCCGCCATGCTCGAGGCGATCGCCGCAGCGCGGCGCTCGGTCCACCTCGAGATGTACATCTTCAACGACGACGGGACCGGCCGGCAGTTCGCCGAGGCCCTCGCCGGGGCTGCGGCCCGGGGCGTCGAGGTCGCGCTCCTCTACGACAGCCTCGGCTCCTGGCGGACCCACCCCTGGATCTTCGACTGGATGGCTGCCAACGGCGTCCGGGTCATCGGGTACCGGCCGCTCTTTCCCTGGCGCCAGGGCTGGGGCTGGCCGCGGCGCGATCACCGCAAGCTGCTGGTGATCGACGAGGCGGTGGGCTTCACCGGCGGCATCAACATCGGCGACGACTGGGCGGAGGTGGACCGGGGCGGCCGCGGCTGGCGCGACACCATGGTCCGGATCGGCGGTCCCGCCGCCCGCGCCCTCGACCTGCTCTTCCGGGAGGTCTGGGACCGAGAGGTACGACGGCAGCGCAGCGACCTCGCCCTGGCGCCGATGGGCGGGCCCCTGCCCCCTACAGGGGCGGCGAGCCTTTCCGCGGAAACGGCCTTTGCCCCAACCGGGGCGGCGAGCCTTTCCGCGGAAACGGAATTCGGCACGGAGGCGGACGGCGACGGCGTGCCGGTGGCCATCGTCGGCAACCGCGAGTTCGGCAGGCGCCGGGCGATCCGCAAGACCTACCGCTACGCCATCGACAAGGCGCGCCGCTACATCTTCATCGCCAACCCCTACTTCGTCCCCGACCACGCGATCCTGCGCAGCCTCAAATGGGCGCGGCGCCGGGGCGTGCGGGTGGCGCTGCTCCTGCCCGGCCAGTCGGACATCGCCTCGGTGCAGTGGGCCTCCCGCGCCACCTACGAGAAGCTCCTCACCTGGGGGGTCGAGATCCACCACTGGTGCCAGCCGATGTTCCACGCCAAGACCGCGGTGATCGACGGCAATTGGTGCACGGTGGGAACGTACAACCTCGATACCCAATCGCTCCGCTACAACCTCGAGGTCACCGCGGTGATCCCCGATCGCCGGGTGGCCGGTGAGATCGAGCGCATGTTCCTCGAGGACCTCGGCCGCTGCGACCGGATCGATCTCGAGAGCTGGCGCCGCCGCCCGCGCTGGTGGCGGCTGCCGGAGCGCTTCTTCTACTTCTTCCGCGCGTGGCTATAGCTCCGAACAGGTAGCCCGAGCGGGTGGGAGGCCGGTAGGCGAGCGTGGTGCGCTTGCCTACCTTCTGCACATGACATGGGCCCCGTGTGCTTGGGCCGTGGCCGGGCGGGTAGGAACGCGCCGGAAGGAAGGGGAGAGGCTCCGTGATCCACATCGACGTGCACCAGGAGAAGGGCGAGCGCTTCAAGGTCCTGAAGACCACCGACCGCACCCAGCTCGCGATGATGACGCTGCCCCCGGGTGGCACCACCAGCAACGAGGAAGGCCACACCGACTCCGACCAGGTGATCTACATGGTCGAGGGGCGGATCGAGCTCACCGTCGGCGACGAGAAGCGCGAGCTGCGCGCCGGTGAAGTGGCGGTGATCCCCGCGGCGACGACCCACAAGCTCCGCGTGATGGGGCGCCGCTCGGCCACCATGCTCAACGTCTATGGCCCGCCGGCCTATCCCGCGGAGAACCGCGAGGAGGCCCGCGCCGCTACCGAGACCCACGCGGGCGGAACGCCCGGGGGCTGGGGCGGCGGAATCGGCGGTGGCGGCGGTGGCGGCGGCTACGGCGGCAGCAACTACTGATCGCTTCCGGTCCCCGGATAGCCACGGTCCGCGCGGCGGGCGAGTCCCCGCCCGCGGCTGCGGCCCGGGGGGCCCCCGCCGCCTTGTTGCCCGAAGCGAGCGACCGCTAGATTCCCCCGCTTTTTGCTGCATCCGCGCGCTCGACGAAGCGCCCGATGCGCACGGGAGGAAGCATGGCGATCGCGAGGGTGACGCTGGCGGCGCTGCTGCTGGGCGCCGCCGCCTGCGCCGGCGAGGATGGGCCCGACGTCCGGATCGATTCCTTCGAGCTCGAGCGGGCGGAGCCGCCCGCCGACGACCGGGGCGGGCTCGTCCAGGTGGGCCCGAAGTCCGCGCTCCACTTCCGCTGGAAGGCGAGCGGCGACGTCCGGCGGATCGAGCTCACCGCCAACGAGAAGACCATCGCGTCCTTCTCCGGCGAGAACCCCGGGGCAGCGAGCGAGCGTTGCGCTTCGACCGAATGCTCCACCTGGAAGATCGGCGAGGTCGATTACCGCCTCGTCGCCTGGGATGGCGCCGGCCGCACCGACTCGAGGAGCTTGCGCCTCCGCGTCGCCGAGCAGGGGCTGCAGATCCTCCGCTTCACCAGCGATCCGGAGAGCATCGATCCGGGCGCCACCGTCACCCTGGCCTGGACCACCGCAGGCGCGGAGCAGGCGCGGGTGAGCGCGACGCCGATCGGCGGTGGGGAGACGCGGCAGCTGGGCACGTTCGCCGATGCAGCCGCGCGTTCCGGCTCCGTGGTCGACAGCGGTCTGTCCGTCTCCACCCTCTACCGCCTCGAGGTGGAGGATGCCGAAGGCAAGACGGCTGCAGCCGAGATCTCCGTGCCGCTGCGGGGCGAGGCGTTCCTCACCTCGATCGCCGCGGATCCGCCGCAGGCTGCGGTGGGTGAACCGGTCACCCTCTCCTGGACGAGCGTGGGGCTGGAGCGCCTCACCATCCTCCGCGACGACGCCGGCGAGACCATCGACGACATCGGCGAGGCGGAGCTCGCTGCAGGGAGCCGCACGGTGCAGATCACCCGCGACACGAGCTTCGCCTTCGTCGGCATCTCGCGGGACGGCGAGGTGATCACCGAACGCTGCGACGACACCGGCTGCGCCGACGCCCGCATCGTCGTGGCGGTCCACCCCGGGCCGGCGGTCCTCTCCTTCACGGCGGACGAGCGCGAGATCGCCAGCGGCGGCAGCACCACGATCCGCTGGGAGGTCACCCAGGCCGACGAGGTGGTGATCACCTGGGCCGGCACCAGCGGCAGCGGCGAGCTGCCCGTGGCCCCGGCGGACGTGTCGGCGCTCGTGCAACCGGCGGACTCCACCCGCTACACCCTGGTCGCCAGCGGGGGCGGCAGGAACGCGAGCAGGCAGCTCCTCCTCGGCGTGCGGCCGGACGTGGCCATCGAAGGGCCCGCTGCGGTGCGGCCCGGCGAATCCTTCGCGATCGGCTGGACCACGAAGGGCGCCACCCAGCTCGAGCTGCGGGTGGACGGAAGCCTCGTGCCCCTGGGCGATGCGCCGATCGCCGCAGGCACGGTGACCCTCGAGGTCGATCCTGCCGCTGCCCCCGGCAGCAGCCTCGACGTGGAGCTCACCGCGCGGGACGACGAAACCCCGCGGCGCGCAGGCGTCGCCAGCCTGCGGGTGGAGGTCCGGCAGTGAATCGGTAGTTCCGAAAGCCCCCGGCTGCGGCGAGACGGTAATCGAGACAGGAAGCCTTTTTCCCAACCGCGGCAGGAGGGCCGGAAAGGCAGGCGAGAGGCAGGAGGGGCGCTGGCCCCGCGGTTGCAATCAGAGAAAGGCGGAAGGTGGGACCCCGGAAGTTGCGGGGTCGTGGCGGCGGCGGCGAGGTCCACGGAAGTGGGGCCCCCGAAGGCCCGGAGCGGCTGGTTGGTGTCGGAGTGGGTTGGTGACGCTTCGGGCCTTCGCGGGGTTGGCTACAGGGAGATGGGCGGCGATGCTCTACGATCCGATCTGCGGCAAGAAGCTCGACCCGAACGACGGCAGCCCGCACACCGAATACAAGCGGCGCAAGTACTACTTCTGCTCGGCGCGCTGCAAAGCGGCGTTCGGCAGGGAGGCGGAGCGCATCCGCCTCCACGAGCTGGCGCGCGTGGGCGCGCTGCTCACCTCCGGCCGCGTGCGTTGGGGCATGGCCTGACGCACGGCCGAAGGCGGAGCGGGATCGCAGCGTGAGCATGGGAGACGGCCCCGCCACCGCGGGGCCGTTCTCTTTTGGCGTTCAACCTGCGGCGCGCAGGTGGCGCAGCTTGAGCTGGAGCCGCCGCTCGCCGCGGTATTCGTCGAAGGCCATGGTGAAGGCGAGATCGACGCTGCCCGCGAGCTCGGGCAGCCGCTCGCCCAGGCCGAAGCCGATGGTGTCGACGAAGGGCGCATCGGGCAGGGTGAGCTTGAGGTGCTTCTCGCCCACCACCCTGCCCCTCGCGTTCACGTGGCGGAGCGAGAAGACCGGCTCGGGGTTGCCGGCGCCGAAGGGCGCGAGCATTTCCAGCGACTCGCAGAAGGCCGGTGCGATCTCCGCGGTGTCGAGCTCCCCGTCGATCCTGCAGCGCGGGACGAGATCCTCGGGTGCGAGGCGCGCGGCGGCGAAGCGCTCGAAGGCTTCGGCGAAGGCGGGGAGCGCGTCGCGCTCGATGGTGACGCCGGCTGCGTGCTTGTGGCCGCCGAAGCGCACCAGGTGCTGCGAGCAGGTCGCGAGCGCGTCGTAGAGATGGAAGGCCTCGATCGAGCGGCCGCTGCCCTTGCCGATCCCCGTCGCGGGATCGACGCCGATCACCACCACCGGCCGGTGGGTCTTCTCGACGATGCGGGAGGCGACGATCCCCACCACGCCCGGGTGCCAGCCCTCGCCCCAGAGGACGAGCCCCTTCGCGTCGGGCCGCGCCCTCGCCATCGCGAGCGCCTCGTCGGAGATGGCCCGCTCGAGCCCCTGCCGCTCGGCGTTGGCTGCGTCGAGCTCGCGGGCCAGCGCGTCGGCCCGGACCGGATCCTCGCAGAGCAGCAGCTCCACCGCCCGGCCCGCGTCGTCGAGGCGGCCGGCGGCGTTGATCCGGGGCCCGAGGCGAAAACCGATCTGCCCGGCGGTGATCGGCCCCTCCACCGGCAGGCCGGCGACGCGCTTGAGGGCGCGCAGGCCGTGGCGCGGCGTGCGGGCCAGCACCTCGAGACCGCTCCGGACGAGGAGGCGGTTGGCGGCGGTGAGGGGCACCACGTCGGCGACGGTGCCCACCGCCACGAGATCGAGGAAGGACTTGAGGTTGGGCTCGCGGCGCCCGCCTGCGAAGAAGCCCCGATCCCGCAGGGCGCGACGGAGCGCCGCGCAGAGCAGGAAGGTGACGCCCACCGCGCAGAGGTGCCGCGTGGGATAGGTGCAGCCGGGCTGCCAGGGGTTGAGGATCGCCGTGGCCCGGGGCAGCTCCGCCGGCGTGGTGTGGTGATCGACCACGACCACCTCGACGCCGAGACGGATCGCCTCGTCGATCTCCGCCACCGCGGTGACCCCGCAATCGAGGGTGACGAGCAGGCGCGTGCCGCGCGCCGCCAGCCTTGCCACCGCGTCGAGGTTGAGGCCGTAGCCTTCGGCGAGGCGGTGGGGCACGTAGTAATCGACGTCGGCGCCGCAGGCCCGGAGGAAGGCGACGAGCAGCGTGGTCGAGGTGACGCCGTCCACGTCGTAGTCGCCGTAGGCGGTGATCCGCTCCCCCGTCTCGAGCGCCCGGACGATCCGCTCCACCGCGGGCTCGATCCCCTTGAGCAGCGCGGGATCGGGCAGGTCCGCCAGCGTCGGCTTCAGGAAGCGGTCCGCGTCCTCGGCGCTCTGCACGCCGCGGCGCCAGAGCACCTGCGCGACGAGCGGATGACACCCGAGCGCCGCCGCAAGCGACGCCGCCCCTTCTGCTTCCGGCTGCAGCTCCCAACGCATCGGCCCATTGTAGACGACCTCCCCCCGTCCCGGGGCACGAAGGTCCGGCCGCAGACGCAACGCCCCCCAGGAACGGCACGAGGCCGGCGGGTCACCCCAGCCGGCCTCGTGCCTCATGCCCTGCCGATCACTCGGCGTGGGCGCGGTTCCGCTTGCCGCCCCGCGGCTTGGGCGGGGTCGGCGGGCTCTCCTGGTCGACCGCGGCGAGGCGCGCCTCCCGGGCCTTCTGCTCCGCCTCGCGGGCCTGGAACCACTTGTCCAGCCAGAGCGCGAAGGGACCCGCGATCCAGATGGTCGAGTAGGTACCGGCGACGAGGCCGACGAGCATCGCTGCGGCGAAGTCCCAGAGGCTGGTGCCGCCGGCGAAGACCAGCAGGCCGAGGAGCGAGAGCGCCGTCACCAGCGAGGTGACGATGGTGCGCGCGAGCACCTCGTTGTTGGCCTGGTTGAGCACGTCGTAGAGCGGCTTGCCGGTCTTGTGGCTCTCGATCTCGCGGACGCGGTCGAAGATCACGATGGTGTCGTTGATCGAGTAGCCGACGATGGTGAGGAGCACGGCGATCGAGGTGAGGTTGAACTCGGCGCCGGTCACCACGTAGTAGCCCATCACGATCGAGAGGTCGTGGAAGAGGGCGATGATGCCGCCGGGCGCGAACTTCGGCTGGAAGCGGAAGGCGATGTAGAGAAGGATCGCGCCCATCGAGAGCAGCACCGCCATGATGCCGCGGTTGCGCAGCTGCTCGCCGACCTGCGGGCCCACGTACTCGACGCGGCGGATCTCGACCTTGTCCTCGCCGAAGGCCTGCTCCAGTGTTCCGCTCACCTTGTCGGCGAGGCCCTGGGTCAGGACCTGGTAGGAGGGCTGGTTGCCGCGGGTGAGGTCGCGGACCGCCTCCTCGCCCTCGCGCAGGGAGACGCCCTCGACGGCTGTCACCGCGGTGCGCAGCGCCGCGAGGGGCACCGGCTTCTCGGTGCGCACGTCGATCCGGTCGCCGACGTTCTCGTCGAAGATGATCGCCTGCACGCCGTAGGGCTGCAGCGCCTGCTCGAGGCCGGAGCGGACCGCCGTGGCCTGCTCGGGCGTGAGGATCGAGATGCGCTCCACGCGGACGAGGAAGCTGTTCTCCTCCTCGGAGCCGAAGCGCTGCACGCTCGCGTCGACGAAGCCCGCCTCCTCGATGCGCTTGCGCACGTCGGTGGCGGAGACCGACTCGTCGAACTTCACCTCGATCTCGGTGCCGCCGGCGAAGTCCACGCCGAGGTTGAGACGGAAGGGGACGAGGATCCAGATGAGCGCGACCAGCACCGTCGAGACGGTGAGTGCCAGCTTGCGCTTGGCCAGGAAGTCGATGTTGGTTCCCGGCTTGACGAATTCCATTCGAGACTCCGAAGCGCGGGCCCTGCCGAAGCGACCCGCGCGTTCAAACCAGGATCAGACCGAGAGCGCCTCGCCCGCGCGGCCACGCACCCGGGCGTCGACGAGGACGCGGGTGACGACGATGGCCGTGAACATCGAGCAGAGCAGGCCGATGATGAGCGTCACCGCGAAGCCGCGGATCGGGCCGGTGCCGTACTGCAGGAGCACGACCGCAGCGATGAGCGTGGTGACGTTGGCGTCGAAGATGGTCCAGAAGGCCTTGCCGTAGCCGTTCTCGACGGCGGCCTTGGCGGTGCGGCCCGCGCGGACCTCCTCGCGGATGCGCTCGTTGATGAGCACGTTGGCGTCCACCGCCATGCCGAGGGTGAGGATGAAGCCGGCGATGCCGGGGAGCGTGAGCGTGGCGCCGAAGACCGCGAGGATCGCGAGGACCAGCACGCCGTTGAGCACCAGCGCCACGTCGGCGATGAGCCCGGCGAGGCGGTAGTAGATCGCCATGAAGAGCACGACGAGGGCGAGGCCGATCACCGCGGCGATGGAGCCCTTGCGGATCAGCTCGGGCCCGAGGGACGCACCCACCGAGCGCTCCTCGAGGATCGAGACGGGCGCGGGGAGCGCGCCGGAGCGGAGCACCAGCGAGAGCTCGTTCGCGTCGGCGAGGAGCTCGTTGTAGCTCTTGTTGCCGCCGAGGGTGATCTGCGCGTTGCCGCCGGCGATGCGCGACTGGATCACCGGGGCCGAGTCGACGGTGTCGTCGAGGACGATGGCGAGGCGCTTGCCGATGTTGTCGCCGGTGATGCGCTCGAAGGCCTGCGCGCCCTCGGTGTCGAAGGTGAGGCCGACGTAGGGCTTGCCGCCGCCGAGGCCCGACTGATCGAGGAGCGGCCGGGCGTCGGTGAGCTTGTCGCCGGTGAGCTCCACCTTCGAGTTGAGCACGTAGGTGCGGTAGACCACCGGCGCGCCGGGGGCGTTGGTGCGGGTCTCGGCCCTGCCGATGGCGAACTCGAGCCCCTCCGGCGCCTTGCCGGCGACGAAGTTGGAGAGGGCCACGCGGTCGGTGGACTGCAGGTAGGTCTGGTAGCCGTCGCTGCCGAGGGTGACGCCCTCCGGCGGCGGCCCGAGGGTCTCGACCAGGTTCGCGCCCTGGTCGTCGGCGACGATCTTGAACTGGAGCTGGGCGGTGCGACCGAGCAGGTCCTTGGCAGCCTCGGGATCCTTGAAGCCCGGCAGCTGCACGAGGATGCCGTCCTCGCCGCGCTTGGCGATGGTGGGCTCGGAGACGCCCCACTTGTCGACGCGGTTGCGGATGGTGCGCAGCGCCTGATCGACCGCGCTCTCCTTGTAGGCAGCGATCGACTGGTCGGTGAACGCCCAGGTGCTCTCGGTGCCGCCCGAGCGCTGGCTCATGTCGTTGAAATACTCGGAAGCAGCTGCCTCGAAGGCATCCGCGCTCGCCTCGTCGGCGAAGGTGATCCGGACCAACTCGTCCTGCGGCTCCGCCTTGATCGACTGGAAGGAGAGCTTCTGCTCCGTCGCCCAGCTGCGCAGCTCGTCCGCCCGGCGGACCACCTTGTCCTGCACGGCCTTCTGCAGGTCGACGCCCATCACGAGGTGGACGCCGCCCTGGAGATCGAGGCCGAGGTTGATGCGCTTCTTCGGCGCCCAGGACGGGAGGGCTGCCTCGAAGGTCGCCGCGTCGTTGCGGGTCTCCTGCGGCAGCGAGAAATAGACGAAGGTCGGAATGAGGAGGTAGACGGCGCCAAGCACCACCGCCAGCACCAACCCCAGCCGCACGTACCAGCTGCGTTCCATGCGTACCTCGCGCGGCCCCCCCGGGCCCCTCGGCTCCGGGCGGAGGTTGCGCATTCGAGTCGATTACTTCTTCGCGGAAACCGCGGTCGAGGCCTCGGCCGCCGTGCCGGGCTGCGGGCCGGCGATCTGGCTCTTGAGCACCCGGATCTTCACGTCGCGTGCGATCTCGAGGGTCACGGCCGGGTCGGCGATGGCGACGATCCGGCCGAAGATGCCGGACTGGGTCACCACCTCGTCCCCCGCCTTCAGCGAGTCGATGTAGGTGCGGTGCTGCTTCGCCTGCTTCTGCTGGGGGCGGATCATCAGGAAGTAGATCACGCCGAACATCAGCAGGATCGGCAGCATGGAGATGAGGCCACCGGCGGCGCCGCCTTCGGGTGCCGCCTGTGCGATGAGGCCACCCAGAATCTGCTCGATCACGTCTGCTCCGTTCCCGTCAAGGGTTGGATCACCCACGAAGGCCCGGCGTTATACGCGAGTCAACTGGACCCCACAAGGCATGTGGAGCCCGATATCACTGCGTGTTTTCGCGGGGTGTGGGGGCTTTCGACGCGCTGAACAGCCGATTCTTCCGCCCCATGCCGCCAGCGCAAAAAAAGGGCCGAGACGCACGGAGCGCTCGGCCCTTCCCCTCTCCCGGCGGCAGACGTTTCGGTCCGCCACCAGCCGCGGATGGAGCAAGCGGCGGGCCATGGGCCCTGCTCCGCCAAGTCCGCGAAATCAGGTGCCGTGGCCCTGTCGCCTCCCTCGGAAAGGAGGCGGGACCCCGACATTTCTGTCCTACCGGCGCTCGAAGAACGGATTCTGCCGGAGGATCGTCTCCTGGCGGTCTGCGCCCACGCTCACCGCGGTGACGGGCACCTGCGAGAGCTGCTCGATCCGCTCCACGTAGGCCCGCGCCGTGGGCGGCAGCTCCTCGTAGCGGCGGCAATTGGCCAGCGAGTCGTCCCAGCCCGGAAGCGTCTCGTAGATCGGCTTGGCCCGGTTGAGCATCTCGGCGTCGCAGGGGAACTCCTCCACCCGCTCGCCGTCGATCTCGTAGGCCACCGCGATTTTCAGCTCCTCGAAGCCGGTGAGCACGTCCATCTTGGTGAGCGCCAGGCCCCAGAGCCCGTTCACCCGGGCGGCGTAGCGGAGCACCACCATGTCGAGCCAGCCGCAGCGGCGGGGACGGCCGGTGGTGGCCCCGAACTCGGAGCCAGCAGCGCGGAGGCGCTCGCCCATCTCGTCGGTGAGCTCGGTCGGGAAGGGACCGGAGCCCACCCGCGTGGTGTAGGCCTTGGTGATGCCCACCACCGCGTCGATGAGGGAGGGACCGACGCCGCTGCCCACCGCGGCGTTGCCGGCGACGGTGTTGGACGAGGTCACGAAGGGATAGGTGCCGTGATCCACGTCGAGGAGCGTGCCCTGCGCGCCCTCGAAGAGGATGTGGGCGCCCTCGCGGGCCCGCTGCGACAGGTAGAGCGAGGCGTCCTTCACGTAGCGCTTCAGCCGCTCGCCCGCCTTGCCGTAGGCCGAGACGATCTCGTCCACGGTGAAGGCCTCGCCGCCCAGCCGCTCGATCTCCGCGTTGGCAGCGGGAAGCGCCCGCTCCACCGCCTTGCGCAGCTTCTCGATTCGGACGAGGTCGTAGACGCGCACGCCGCGGCGCGCGACCTTGTCCTCGTAGGTGGGGCCGATGCCACGGCCGGTGGTGCCGATCTTGGCGGCGCCCATGGCGCCCTCGCGGAGCAGATCGATCCGCTTGTGCCACGGCATGATCACGTGGGCTGCCTCGGCGATCACCAGCTGCGTGTCGTCCTGGAGGAAGCCGCTCGTCTTCAGGCCGTCGATCTCGTGGCAGAGGACCTCGGGGTCGACGACCACGCCGTTGCCGATCACGCAGACCTTGCCCGCGTGGAGCATGCCCGACGGGATCAGGTGCAGCACCGTCTTCTTGCCGCCCACCACGAGCGTGTGGCCGGCGTTGTTGCCGCCCTGGTAGCGAACCACCACCGATGCATGCTCGGTGAAGAGGTCGACGACCTTTCCCTTACCCTCGTCGCCCCACTGGGCGCCGACCACTACGACGTTCGGCATGAATCGGCTCCGTCAAAAAGGCGGCGGACCATAACACGATTGGTCATGGCTGCCAGCGATCCATGAGGTCGGCGAGGACTTCCACCGACTCCCGCGGCATCGCGTTGTAGATCGAGGCCCGCAGCCCACCGACGAGGCGGTGGCCCTTGAGGCCGATGCAGCCCGCGCGCTCCGCATCCTGCAGGAAGCGCTTCTCCAGCTCGGGAGTGGGCAGGGTGAAGGTGACGTTCATCAGGGAGCGGCTCTGCTTCTCCGCGTGGCCCCGGAAGAGATCGGAGCGCCGGTCGATGACGTCGTAGAGGAGCCTGGCCTTCTCCGCGTTCCTGCGGCCCATCGCCTCGAGGCCGCCCAGGCCCTCGATCCAGTCGAAGACCAGCGCGCAGACCCAGATCCCGAAGGTGGAGGGCGTGTTGTAGAGCGAGTCCGCCTCGGCATGGACCTGGTAGCGCAGCATCGTCGGCGTGGTCGCCGGGCCGCGGAAGGTGCGAAGCACGTCCCGCCTGCCCACCACGATGGTGACGCCCGAGGGGCCCGCGTTCTTCTGGGCGCCGGCGTAGACCAGCGAGAAGCGCGTGGGGTCGTGGGGCGAAGCGAGGAAGTCGCTCGACATGTCGCAGACGAGCGGCGCGTCGGTCTCCGGCACGTGTTTGAAGTGGGTGCCGAAGATGGTGTTGTTGCTCGTGTAGTGGAGGTAGGGGGCGCCCGCGGGCACCTCGAGCCTCTCACCCGGCGCAGGTACCCGGCGAAATCCGCCGGCCTCGTCGCTCCAGATCACCTGCGGCGCGCAGCCGGTGATCTGCGCCTCCTTGATCGCCTTCTGGCTCCAGACGCCGGTGTTCACGTAGGCGCCGCCGGCGCCGAGGTTCAGGGGCACCATCGCGAATTGGAGCGAGGCCCCGCCCTGGAGGAATAGGATCTCGTAGGCGTCCGGCAGGGAGAGAAGGCGGCGCAGCGTTCCCTTCGCCCGATCCACGATCGCCTCGAAGGGAGGCGAGCGGTGGCTCATCTCCAGCACCGAGAGGCCGAGGCCCTGGTGGTCGACGAGGTTCGCCTTCACCTCCTCGAGCACGGGCAGGGGCAGGATCGACGGACCGGCGTTGAAGTTGTGCAGCCGCACGGATGGGCCTCCTGGCGAAAGAGGCATCAGCTAGTCCCGACGGCCCCGCGCGTCAAGGATCGCGGGGCCCGAGGCCCCATGGGTCCCGCAGGCCGAGGATCGCCCGGGCCTCGTCCGGCGTGCAGGGCTCGCGCCCCACGTCCCGGGCCATGCGCACCGCCTTCTCCACCAGCTCGCCGTTGGAGCGGGCCATCTGCTTGCCCGCAGCGTCGAGGTAGAAGTTGTCCTCGAGCCCCACCCGGATGTTGCCGCCCAGGGTGAGCGCCGCGGCGATCATCCGCCACTGGCCCTTCGAGATCCCGATCACCTCCCAATGCGAGCCGCTCGGGATCGAGTCGCGCATCCGCATCAGGTTCTCGGGGGAGGCGTCGATGCCGCCGAGCACGCCGACGATGAAGCTGAACTGCAGCGGCGGCACGAGCAGCCCCATGTCGAGCAGGGGCGCTGCCGAAGTGACGTGGCCGAGATCGAAGCATTCCATCTCGGGCTTCACGTTCGCCTCCTTCATGGCGGCGAGGTAGGCCGTGATGTCGGAGAAGGGGTTGGCGAAGATCAGCTCGAAGACGAAGTCCTTCCGCTTCGGCGAGTACTTCGCGTAGTTCATCGAGCCCATGTTGAGGGCGCCCATCTCCGGCTTCACCTGCCGGATGTGGTCGACCCGCTCGGTCATCGGGCCCATGCCGCCGGTGGAGAAATTCACCACCACCGGGCAGCGGCGGTTCACCTCCTCCTTGATCCGGCGGAAGACGTCCACCGACCAGGAGGGCGAGCCGTCGTCCTCGCGGGCGTGGATGTGGACCACCGCGGCGCCGGCCTCGTACGCCCGGCGCGCCTCCTCGGCGATCTCCTCCGGCGTATAGGGAACCGCCGGGCACTGGTCGCGGTTGGCGAGCGCGCCGGTCAGCGCGCAGGTCACGATCACCTTCTCCATCAGCGGCCCCTCCATTCCGGCTTGCGCTTCTCGAAGAAGGCGGCGACGCCCTCCATCGCATCGTCGAGCTGCAGGTGGAGCGAGAGCTGCCCGGCGAGATGCTCGATCGCCTGCTGCAGCCCCGCGTCCTCGGTGGCGTAGAAGGCGCGCTTGCCCAGGGCGAGGACCGCCGGGCTCTTCGCTGCGAGCTCCTCCGCCAGCGCCTGCGCCGCGCCTTCCAGCTCGCTGCGGGGGACGATGCGGTTCACGAGCCCGAGCCGGAGCGCCTCGGCGGCGACGATGCGCCTGCCGGTGAGCGCGAGCTCCAGCGCCTGCTTGCGGCCGAGGTGGCGCACCAGCAGCGCCAGCACCTGGTAGGGAAAGAGGCCGAGGTTCACCTCGGTGAGGCCGAGCTCGGCCTCCTCCGCTGCGACGGCGAGGTCCGCGGCGAGGACGAGGCCCATGCCGCCGGCGAGGGCGTGGCCGTTCACCGCGGCGACGACGGGCAGGGGCGAGGCGGCGAAGCGCTGCAGGAGGAGGCCGTAGGCGCGGCGCTGGTCGTGGACCGCGAGGAAGCCCGCATCCCCATCGGGCGGCGCCAGGGCGCCACCTGCGGAGAAGGCCCGCTCCCCTGCCCCGGTGAGAACCACCGCGCGGATCGCCCCGTCGCGCTCCGCCCGGAGGAGCGCGTCACCGATCCCCGCGAGGACCTCCGGCGTGAGGGCGTTGCGGGTGGCAGCCCGGTTGATGGTGATCCAGAGCGCTGCGCCCCGCCGCGCTGTGACGACTGCCTCGTCCATCGTTTCCCCCCGGCGCGCTGCTTCAGCTCCCCACCCCGCCGACGAAGATCTCGACGGCGGTGCTTCTCGCCCGCGCCACGTCGGCATCGCTCTCGGGATCGAGCTGGCCGAGCACGAAGGCGGTGAGGAGGATCTCCACCGCACCGAAGAGGATGCAGGCGGCGAGGTAGGAATCGATCCCGGCGCGGACCTCGCCCCGGGCCCTGGCGCGCTCGATCAAATCCCCGGTGAGGCCGATGGCGTCCTCGAAGGCGGTGCGCTTGGCGCTGTCCCGGAAGGCCGGGGTTCGGGCTACCTCGAGGATGAGCACGCGCATCGACCGCGGGTCGTGGCGGTAGGCCTCGAAGGCGAAGTCGACGATGGCGCCGACCTTCTCGCGGAGCGGCACCTCGGCAGCGGTGAGCTCGGCGAGGCGGGAGGAGAAGCGCTTCCAGCCCTCGGCGAAGACCGAGTGGAGCAGCTCCTCCTTGTTGCGGAAGTAGTGGTAGACGAGGCCGTAGGCGACCCCGGCCTCCTGGGCCACGTCGGCGATGCGGCAGCCGTGGTAGCCCTTCTCGGCGAAGACGACCACCGCCGCGCGAAGGATCGCGCGGCGGCGGTCTGCTGCTGCTGTGTCGATCGCCTCGCCCACGCGCCCCCCGCTTCGTCCATCGGCCGGTTGACCGATTGGCGAATCAACGAGTCCTACGAGGCTACGGCGGTGCCCGGAGTGGGTCAAGCCAGGGGTCAGTCCTTGTCGTCCCCCACGGCGCGGGCGCTGGGCAGCGGGCCCCCCTCGAGGTTGTCCCCCCGGCGGTAGATGCCGTCGGCCGCCCGGCTCCTGTCGGTCTTGTCGATGGCCACACCCTGCGGACCTGCCACGGTATCGGGGCGAAACAGCGCTTCGACGGGTACTTCGAGGCCGAGTGCCAGCC
This sequence comes from Vulgatibacter sp., assembly GCF_041687135.1. Classification (NCBI taxonomy): domain Bacteria; kingdom Pseudomonadati; phylum Myxococcota; class Myxococcia; order Myxococcales; family Vulgatibacteraceae; genus Vulgatibacter; species Vulgatibacter sp. Next base: position 791,391 of record NZ_JAWLCN010000002.1, read on the forward strand.
TTTCGAGGGTCTCCAGATGGGGCGAGCGCTCTCCGCGCTCGATCATCGAGAGAAAGGAAACCGAGATTTCGGCACGCTCGGCGAGTCGTTCCTGGGTCATGCCGGCCTGCGTTCGCAGCTGGCGGACCCTTTTTCCGACCGAGCTCACGATGTTGCTCACGGTGGGCTTCCGTTTCCCCCCGGGGCCGGGTTTCCCGGAGACAGCAGTGGATTGGTCGGCCCCGTCTACAGGCACCGACATTCGTAACCAAGCGACCCAGAGTGAAAACACTCCAAGGAGCGAGGGCAATCCATGTGACCTGGTGTAGGCGGACTGTGAGTGTCAGCCGCTTGTTAGAGCTCCAAAAGCGCACCGAGGTTCAGGGAGAAGCCGACGTCGGGCCAGACCTCGCCCCGGCGCAGGGCGAAGCGGAGCTCGCCTCCCCAGCAATCACACGGCGAGACATAGGCGATGGCCGCCCGCTGCTCGAGGATGGGATCGGAGGGGAGCGTGGTGAGGAGCAGCACGTCGTAGCGGAGGGCGAGGCCGGGGGTGGGCACCACCGTGGCGCCGGCGCCGATCTGCTCGAGGAGCTGGACGAACCCGGGATCGACGAGGCGGGTGGAGAGCAGCTCGCCATCCACGAAGCCGGGGCTGAAGAGCTCGTCGGGCCCTGCGAGCAGCCGGGCGGACCCCCCGGCTGCGAGCTTGCGGTAGCCGGCGCGGAGCTGGTGCCCCTGCCTGGCGGTGACCGAGGCGCTGGCGGCAACCTCGGAGAGCGTCTCCTGCTCCCGGTCCCAGCGCAGGTGGCCGTCGAGCCGGACGGGGGTGATGCCGACCTCCGCCCGCACGAAGGTGGCGGCGGCCTTCGCCTCCGGCCCCACGAGGAAATCCTCGCCGACCTCCGCCTCGAGCGTGTTGACGGCGCCCCCTGCCGCTGCCCGATCGATGCGGGTGCCCAGCGCGAGGCGGGCCTGGCCGAAGGACCGCAGGGGCCGGACGTCCAGCTCGTCGTAGGGGCGCGGCGGCGCCACCTCGTCGGCGCCGGGGAAGAGCCCGCGCAGCTGCAGCCGGGGGATCCAGGCGTGACGCAGGGTCCCGCCGGCGAAGCTCCTCGCCAGCTGGGTGTGGGCGTCGAGGCCGAGGACGCCGTAGCCCACGTTGCCATCCTCCCCCGCGTCGTAGAGGTAGATCTGCTCGCGCCAGCCGGCGAAAGGGGTCATGGAGAGGAAGCGCCCGGCCACGATCGGCAGCGTGAGCGTGGGTCGGAGGGCGAAGCGGGTGGCGGCGGGCCGCTCCCCGGCGTCGAGGATGCCGTCGTTCTCGCCGGCGTCGGGGCCCGGATAATCCGAATCGCCGGGGCCGAGACCGTCGAGGCCCTCGTCGCCGAAGCCGGTGCTGGTCAGGGGCGCGAAGCGCGCGGCGCCGGCGTGGAGCGAGAAGCCCGCGCCGCCGGGAAGCTCGAGCCGGGCCACGTCGGCGGCGAAGGCGGGAAGGCGCGCGAAGGTGTTGCGCCTGCCGCTGCCCCAGAGGTCGCTCGACTCGAGGAAGCCCGCAGGGATCAGCCCCGCGTCCACGCGCTCCCGCTCGAAGGGAAGCCGGAGATCCTGCAGGTAGGTGCCGTCCGCCTCGAGGAGAAGCGGGCCCTGCCGCCAGGCGAACCACGCCGAGGAGGTGAGGACGCCGTTGTTGCGCAGCACCACCTCGTCGGTGAAGTCGCGGATCCAGAAGCGATCGGAGGCGAGCGCGAGATCGATCCGATCGGCGAAGCCGCCCGGCCATACGTCGGCGTGCTCGAGTTGTGTGAACCAGCGGTGGGGGCCGTCGACCGGGAAGCTCAGATCCGGATCGTCGGGCCTGGTGCCGGGCACGAGGCTGCCGCGGGTCGGCAGCCGGTAGGAGAGATCGTAGGCCCACGCGCCGAAGAGGCGACCGTAGGTGCCGGGGCGCGGGGCGTAGCGGAATTCGGCGCCGAGGCGCGGCCCCCGGAAGGCGCGGTCGATCGGATAGCCGTCCGTGTCCGGCGGCGGCCGCAGCGCCTCGACCGATGGGCCGAGGTTGTCGGCGCCGCGATCGTCGGTGCTGCCGAAGAAATAGCCGGGGACGAGGGTGGCGTCGTAGGAGCGACCGAGGACGAGGAAGAGCGGCTGCTCGTAGGAGAAGCCGCGCCTGCTGAAGACCGAGACCTCCGGTGCGAGCAGGCCGGTCTTCCGATCCTCCCGCGTCGTCGGCAGCGAGAAGAAGGGCAAGGCGGCGATGGGGATGCCGCCCCTGGCGTAGAGCACCGGCCAGGTGAGGCGCAGACGATCGTCGTCGCCGATCGAGGCGCTCGAGGCGCCGATGGTCCAGCTGGGCGGATCGTCGCCGCAATCGCAGGTGGTGACCGTGGGCCGGGTCGCCACCCAGGTGCCGTCCGGCTGTCGGCTCACCTCCTCGGCGGCGATGGAGAGCTGGTTCCTGCCGAGGAGCCCGAGCTCCGCTGCGGAGGCGGCGAAGGCGGTCTCGGGATCGAGCGGCTGCCTCTTGTCCCAGAGGCCGACCTCTTCGAGGAGGCCTGCGCCGGTGGCGAGATCGACGAAGCCCCGCTCCGCGCGGGCGACGTAGGCGCCGTCGACGAGGGTGAGGCCGCCGTCGAGACGGGCGGTGCCGGCCTCGCTGTCGTAGACGATCCGCTCGGCGGCGATCCGGATGGTGCCGGCGGTGAGGCGCACCCGCCCCTCGGCCCGGACGATGCCGCCCTCCTCCCAGGTGAGGCGCTCGGCGTCGATGGTGACCTGCTCCTGCGGATCGAGCCCCTGCAGCGCGGGCTGGGCTGCGGACGGGGCCGCCGCGAGGAGGGCGACCAGGAGGAGGAGCAGGCGGACGGCAGGCACGGCGCGCATGGAACCAGAGCCGCGCCGCTGCCGCCAGCGTTTGTGTGCGGCGCTACCGCTGGAACTCGATCACGAGCTCCTCGCCTGCGGTGCGGAGGGCGTACGCCGGCGCGCTGGAGCGCAGCGCGATCTCCACCCGCACCTGGTCGCTGGCGGTGTCCTCGACCGGCCGGATCAGGCCGACGGGCGTGCCGAAAAAGGAGGCGTCGATGGCGCGGCGGTTGTTGGCGACGGGGATGCGGGCGCGGTCCAGCACGATCACCAGCTGGCGTTCCGTCTCCTCGACGCGGAAGGCGGGAGCGGCGGCGGTGCGCAGCACCACGCGGGCGCCGGCGGCGGTGGGCTTGAAGCCGAGGTAGGTGAGTTCCTGCCGCCGGGTCGCGGCAGCTGCGGCGACGGGGGCGGGGCGGGCCGCCGCGGCGCGGGCTGCGGCGAGGCGCGCCGCTTCGGCTGCACGTTCGCGGGCCGCTGCTGCTTCGGCGCGGGTACGGGCTTCGGCCTCGATGCGGGCGAGGCGCTCGGTCTCCGCGCGGGCGCGTTCGTCGGCGGCGAGCCTTGCGAGGCGTTCGGCTTCGGCCTTCTTCTCCGCCTCGATGCGGGCGAGCTCGGCCTCCGCCTTCCGCTCCGCCTCGATGCGCGCGAGTCGCTCGGCTTCCGCCTTCCGCTCCGCCTCGATGCGAGCGAGTCGCTCGGCTTCCGCCTGCGCCCTCCGCTCCGCCTCGATCCGAGCGAGCCGATCGGCCTCCACCTTCTTCTCGGCCTCGATGCGCGCCAGTCGCTCGGCTTCCGCCTCTGCCTTCCGCTCCGCCTTCTTCTCGGCCTCGATGCGCGCCAGCCGCTCGGCTTCCGCCTTTGCCTTCCGCTCCGCCTCGATCCGTGCGAGCCGATCGGCCTCGGCCTCCGCCTTCTGCGCCACCGCAGCGGCGAGCACCTCGGCAGCGCCGTCGCCCTGCCTTGCCGGCGCCCCCGCGTCGAGATCCGCGAGGATCCCCGCCAGCGCCGGATCCCCCGCGGCCAGCCCCCGCTCCACCTCGACCCGCAGCACGTTGCCGCTGGCAGCGAGCTGCGCCTCGGCCCCCGGCGCCAGCTCCAGCGTCACCCGCGCCGCGCCCGCGCTCCCCTCGCCGTGCACCCGGAGCACCGGCCCCGCCGCGCCGGCGGGCACCTGCCCCACCCACGTCGCGCCGGCGAAATCGATCACCAGCCGCCCGTGCTTCGACGACGTGGTGAAGCTGGGCGGCCGCGATCCGACCACCTCCACCACCGTGCTCTCGCCGCCGTCCGCGGGCAGCACCCGCACCTCGACGAGGCGGTTCGCCGCCGGGGCGGCGGCGGCAACGGAAGGAAGAGTCGCAGCGATCAGCGCGGAAACAATCAGGCGTTTCACGCTGCGACCGTACCACGCACCTCGCCGCGCCACAGGAGTCGCCGGCCTGCACGGCGCCCGCCTGCTCCCCCGCCCTGTGGACTGCCGTCAGCGCCGCGCCGGCCCGTCGCCCTCGATCCGCGGCAGCGACGGCCGCCGCCTGCGGTGCATCGCCGCGTAGTCGATCAGGTTCTTGATGTCGTAGCAGATCTGCCTGGCGTCGTGCCCCATGGTGAGCTCGACGTGGCTGTTGCCCTTCACCGGCCGCCAGAGCAGGTACTCCGACTGCGCCGCGTGGTAGATGCCCGCCGTGCTCCGCACCGAGGCGAGCCGGTCCATGTCGCCGAAGATGATCGCCATCGGCACCTGGATGCGGCCGAAGTTGCGTCGGAAGTCGTAGCCGCTCCGGTAGCAGACCAGCTCGCTCCGCCGGATCCACTTCGCGAATTGCTCGAGCACCCCGCGCGGCTCCCGCTCGCCGCCCTCGCGCAGGAGCCAGCGCACGTCCTCGTGGGTCACCCGCGACGGATTGGTCAGCAGGTTGAGCACGTAGGGCGCGATCCGCTCGTAGCGCGCGAGGTTCTCCGGGGTGAGCCAGCCGCCGATGAAGCGGAGGAATTCGTCCATCGGGACGAAGCGGTAGCTGATCGATCCGGGCGGAATTGCCGCAGGCGCCACCCGCTCCGCCCAGCGCCCCAGCCGCAACGCCCGGAGCGAGGCCCCCGCTCCCTTGCCGAGGAGGTGCCGGGTCCGCCGCTCGAGGTTGAAGGCGGTGAGCGCCGCGTCGAGCAATTGCCCCAGCGCAGGCTCCGCCATCGCCAACAGGCGCAGGGCGAAGAAGCCACGCCCCAGCTCCGACGGCGCGCCGATGGTGATCAGCCCCTCGAAATCGTCGCAGAGCCCGGCATAGCCGTAGCCGAGCATGCCGCCCATCGAATGGCCGCAATAGAAGATGCGTTCGCGGCCGCTCGCCTCCTTCACCCCCTCCACCACCGCCGGCAGGTCGTAGAGGAAGTAGGAGTCGATGTCCCAGGCGTATTCGAGATCGTCGGGCAGGCGGCTGCCCGTTTCCGCCGCATGCCGCCGCTGCGCCTCCACCGAGCTGAGGCCGTGGCCGCGCAGCTCCGCGATGTGGATGTCGGCGCCGAAGAAGAGCAGGTTCTTGACGAACTGGCCGCTGGTCCAGGCGTGGCGGTTCTGAGAGAAGCCGTGCACCAGCAGGAGCGGCTCCCCGAAGATCGGCTGGTGGAACGATTGGGGCACCGGGCGGTAGCGGGTGATCACCAGCCGCCATCCGTCGGCGGTGGTCACCTCGTACAACTCCTTCCGGTAGAGCGACTTGAAGTCGACCTCGTCGACCGTCGGCTCTTCTTCGCGCAGCAGCCTCTCCATCGGTTCCAGCACGGTCAGTCCCTGCGCCAATCTGGCCATCTTCGCCGCGGGTGGCCTGCGTGCGGACGGAGGAAGACCCCGCCCGGCGTACCCGGGTAGAATGGGGCCGATGCCGCAGTGCGTCGAGGGGCGACCGCCCAACCGGGGGGTGGCTAGCTCGCTGGCTCGTCGCCGCAGAGGAGCCGCCGGACCTCGCCCGCCAGGTAGAGCGAGCCGCAGACCAGGACCACGCCCTTCGGCCCTGCAGCGTGGCGCGCCGCCTCCAACGCCGCTGCCACGGAGCCGTGGGCCTGCACGCTGCGCGCGTGACCGGCAGCCTCGGGGAGGAGCTGCGCCGCGGGCACCGAGCGGCTCGATGCAGGGGTGCAGAGGTGGACCGCCTCTGCCAGCGGCAGCAGCGGCTCCATCATCGCCGCCCGCTCCTTGTCGGCGAGCACGCCGAAGACGAGCTGCGGACGGATGCCGGGCCAGAGATGGACGAAGCCGTCCGCCAGCGCCGCCGCCGCGTCGGGGTTGTGGGCGCCGTCGATCACCACCACGGGCGCCTGCGCCACCACCTCGATCCGGCCCGGCCAGCGTGCCTCGCGCAGGCCCGTCCGCGCCGCGTCCGCGTCGACGGGGAGCCCGCAGGCCTCCAACGTGGCCAGCGCCACCGCGGCATTCTCCGCCTGGTGCCCGCCGCGCAGGCCCAGGGAGATTCCCTCGATCCGCCAGCTTCGCCCCTCGTATTCGAGACCATCCGCACCGGGCACGAGGGTGACGTCGCTGCCGACCGCGACCAGCGGCGCGCCCCGCTCCCCCGCCTCGCGGCGCAGCACCGCCGCCGCGGCGGGCGCCTGCGGCGCGCTGATCAAGGGCACGTCGGGCCGGGCGATCCCCGCCTTCTCCGCGGCGATCGCCTCGAGGGTGGGGCCGAGCCACTCGACGTGGTCGAGGCCGAGCCTGGTCACCACCGTCGCCCGCAGATCGGTGCCGGGCACGTTGGTGGCGTCGAGCCGCCCGCCCAGGCCCACCTCGAGCACCGCCACGTCGATCCCCGCCCGCGCGAAGTGGTCGAAGGCGAGGACGGTCATCGCCTCGAAGTAGCTGAGCGCATCGGGATGGCCCGCCTCGCGTGCAGGCACATAGGCGGCGCGGAGCCGCTCCACCGCCGCGTCGAGATCGGCCGCGGCGATCGGCGCCCCGTCCACGCGGATCCGCTCCCTGCAGGAGACGAGATGCGGGCTGGTGTAGAGCCCGACGCGAAGGCCCGCAGCCTGGAGCGCCCGCGCGAGAAAGGCGCAGGTCGAACCCTTGCCGTTGGTGCCGGCGACGAGGATCGCGGGGTAGCGGCCCTGCGGCATGCCGAGCGCGGTGCAGGCGGCGGCGACGCGCTCGAGGCCGAGGCGGATCGAGCTCTGCGGCAGCGCCGCGAGAAAGGCCTCCGCCGCGCTCACGCCACCACCTTGAGCCGCGCGCTGCGCATCGAGGTGACGCCGGCGGCGCGGTTGCGCGCTGCCTCCTCCTCGAAGCCGAAGGCCGCCAGGTAGCGGGCGACCCGCTCGTCGAGGGTCGGCGCCGCGATCTCCTCGCAGAGGCGATCGGCGGCGTAGTCCCTGCAGATCTGCGGGCGGTTCTCGTAGATGCCGCAGAGGTTCCCCTCGGTCAGGTGCGGGCAGCGCACGCCGAGGGGCTTGTCGAGAGCGGCGATGTCGGGTGCGACGCAGCAGGCGCCGCAGCAGGTGCACTCCATGCGGAACGCGCGCGCGGGCGTCAGCCGAGGAGGCCGATGATCCGCGAGAGCTGCTCCTTCATCTCGCGCCGGGCGACGATCTTGTCGATCATCCCGTGCTCGAGCAGGAATTCCGAGCGCTGGAAGCCCTCGGGGAGCTTCTGCCGGATGGTCTGCTCGATCACGCGGGGGCCCGCGAAGCCGATCAGCGCCTTGGGCTCGGCGAGGATCACGTCGCCCAGCCAGGAGAACGACGCCGCCACGCCGCCGGTGGTGGGGTGGAGCATCACGCTGACGTAGGGCTTGCCGATCTGGCGGAAGCGCGCGATCGCCGCGGAGGTCTTGCCCATCTGCATGAGGGAGAAGATGCCCTCCTGCATGCGGGCGCCGCCGGAGGCGGAGAAGACGATCGCCGGGCAGTTGCGGTCGATGGCGCGCTCGAAGACGCGGGTGACCTTCTCGCCCACGACCGAGCCCATCGACCCGCCCATGAAGGCGAAGTTGAAGGTGCCCACCGAGACGAGCTGCCCGTCGATGCGGCCGACGCCGGAGATGAACGCGTCCCGCTCGCCGATCGCCTTGAAGGTGGCCTTCGCGCGATCCTTGTACTTCTTCGAATCGCTGAACTGGAGCGGATCCTTCGGCGCGAGGCCGCGATCCATCTCCTCGAACGACCCCTCGTCGAGAACGAGCTCCAGCCGCCGGCGCGCCGGCAGCACCGCGTGATGACCACACACCAGGCAGACGTTGAAGTTCTTCTCGAACTCCTGCCGGTAGAGGATCTCGCCGCACCCCTCGCACTTCGCCCACAGCCCTTCCATCCGGCTGGGGCGGGTGCGCATGTCCACGGCGGGCGCGGCGACCTTGGGCTTCTCCTTGCGGAACCATGCCATAGGCGCGCGTCTCTACACCGTCTGGCGGGCGGGGGCAATCTGCGGCGCGTCAACCTACATGCTTTGCGAAGGGAGGGCGACGCGCCGCGTCAGGCGCCTTCAGGCCAGGCCGGCGTAGCGCTCGCGCTTCTCGAGGAAGTCGAGGAAGTCGTGGAGCTGCTCGGGCTTCGGCACCACGTAGCCCCCATCCGCAGGAAGGCAGATCCGGGCGCGGCCCATCTTGGCGAGGACGTCGTCGACCTGGTCCGGCTCGATCCCGAGGAGCGAGGGAAGCGTGGCCACGTTGACCTGCACGTGGGTCCCGTCGGGGCTCTGGCGTCCCTGGGTCGCGACCAGCCGCGCGAAGTGGTGGACCACCCGGCTCGAAGCGTCGCGGAGGAGGAGGTTCTCGATCTGCGCGTCCGCCTCGGCGAGCCGCTCGGCGAACTTCTTGATCAGCCGCACCGCGATCTCGACGTTGCTGCGGACCATCGCGTCGAAGGTCTTCGCGTCGATGACGAGCATCCGGGCCTCGGTGACCACCTCGGCGGAGGCGGTGCGCGGCCTGCTGGAGATGATCGACATCTCGCCGAAGAACTCGCCCGGCCCCAGGGTGGCCAAAAGCTTCTCCTTGCCCCGGGAGCGGCGGGTGATCCGGACCACGCCGGATTGGATGACGAACATCTCCCCGCCGGGCTCATCCTCGCGGAAGAGCACCGAACCTGCAGGAAAAACGCGGCCGTACCGCTGAAACAGCTGATCCTCGCCCGACATGTGACCCTCGCGTGGCGGCGTTTGCCCGGGGAGATTGCAGACGCTCCCTCCAAAGATCAACGTGGGGTGAATCCGATTGCATCGTTCCCGCGAAAAGGCTCGGCTCCTCGCCATCCAATGGACGACAAAGGCCACCCCCATCGCCACGTCGCCTTCGCCGCCGTGGCGGTGGGCACCTTCATGTCCACGCTGGACGCCAGCGTGGTCAACGTGGCGCTGCCGACCCTCGCCGACGAATTCGCTGCGGGTCTGGGGCTGGTGGAGTGGGTCGTCCTCGCCTACCTCCTCGCACTCGCGGGCCTATTGCTCAATGCCGGTCGGATCTCCGATCTGGTCGGCCGGGGCCGGGTCTACGCGGTGGGGCTGGGGATCTTCGCCCTCGCCAGCGCCGCCTGCGCCGCGGCCACCTCCCTCCCCTTCCTGGTCGGCGCCCGGGTGGTGCAGGGGATCGGCGGCGCGATGATGAACGCCGCCGGGCCGGCGATCCTGATCGAGGTCTTCCCGCTCTCGCAGCGCGGCCGGGTGCTGGGCTGGGTGGGCCTCGCGGTGAGCGCGGGCCTGGCAGCGGGGCCCGCCATCGGCGGCTTCGTCATCGACGCGCTCTCGTGGCGCTGGATCTTCCTGCCCAACGTGCCGCTCGCCGTGCTGGCGGCGGTGGTCGTCCTCCGGGCGGTGCCGGGGCGCGGGAGCAGCGGCACGAAGCGATTCGACGTGGCGGGATCGGTGCTCCTCGCCTTCTGCCTCGGCGCGCTCACCCTCGCCCTCTCCCTCGGCGGCCGGGAAGGCTTCCTCGCCCCTGCGGTCCTCGGGCTGGGCCTCGCCGCGCTCGTGTGCGGCATCGCCTTCGTGCAGGTCGAGCGGCGCCACCCGGCGCCGGTGATCGATCTCTCCCTCTTCCGCAACCGCGTCTTCACCGGCAGCGCCCTCGCCGGCCTGCTCGTCTTCATTACCGTCGGCGCGGTCAACCTGGTGATGCCCTTCTACCTGACCCAGGCGCAGGGGCTGGACACGCGCCAGATGGGCCTCGTGCTCACCGCGCTGCCGGTGACGCTGGCCCTCGTCTCGCCGATCTCCGGGGCGGCGGTGGATCGCAGCGGCTCCACCCGCTGGATCGCCACCACCGGCGCCCTCCTCGCCGCGGGGGCGCTCCTCGTGCTGGGGCTCGTGGCCGAGCGGACGGGGCCGCTGGGGATCGCCGCCTGCCTCGGCGGCATCGGCCTCGCGGTGGGCACGTTCCAGTCGCCGAACAACACGGCGCTGATGGGCTCGGTGCCCGCGGACCGCCTCGGCACCGCAGGCGGGCTCCTCGCCACCGTGCGCGTCACCGGCATGCTGGTCGGCAACGCCATCGGCGCCGCTGCCTTCGTGGCGGCTGGGGCCGAGCCGGCGAACGGCGCCGGCGCTGCGCACGGCATGCAGATCGCCGCGCTGCTCGGCGCCGGGGCGGGGCTGCTCGCTGCTGCCGCCTCGCTGGCACGTGGGCCGGCGGGTGTTCCGCGTTCATCGCCGCAGCGGTAGGCCGCCGTCCTCTCCCGCAGGGAAAATCGTGTACGATTCGAGTACACAGGGAGAAGACGATGCACTCGAGGTTCGTTGGCGCGGTGATTCTCGCGACCCTGGTCGCAGCCTGCGGAGGCGGCGACGACGAGGGCGCCGAGCACGCGTCCGGTGGTGCAGGCGGCGGAGGGAGTGGCGGCGGTGGCGAAGCTGCGACGCTCGATTGCGCCTGGCTTGCTGGCGACAACTGCTGGAAGGACACGGCGATGACGACCAGCGCCTGCGGGCCGAGCCACGGGGAGGTCGGCATCTTCGATGCGGAGCGCACCAGCTGCTCCTTCGCCGCAGGCACGAAGGTCGAGTTCGATGCGACGGTGCCCGGCAACGCTGTCGAGGTGGAAAGCTGGGCCTTCCGCGTACTCCATCCGAGCGACGCGCTCTGCGCGGACGTCGGGGCCAGCGCGACGGAGCTCGTCATCGAGACCGATCGCGGCACCTTCAGCTCGGCGCGGACCGGCGAGGCGCTCACCATCACCTGTCCCGACGGCACGCAGTTCCGAGCACCGGACTGGCGTGACTTGCAGCGCTGCGGAGGAGCAGCGGCGCTGCCCGGTTTCGTCGCCGGAGAGGCGAACGGGATCTCCTTCACCTGGAACGGTTCGACGGTCCCGCTGTGGATCTGCGAGTAGCGGTCGTCGAGAAGTTCGACCTTGCGCCCTCATCGAACGAAGGAGACACGTATGCTAGGCAGGCTGTTGCCTCTCATCCTCTTGCTCGTCTACGCGTGCGGCACCACGGCAGCAGAAGGAGAGGCAGAGGCAGAAGCAGAAGCGCGTGACGACTGCTTCCCACTGCCGGCGGAGGTCCCCGGACCATACGGCGCCGAGACCTTCTGTGTCCCGGAGGGCTGGCAGCAGTCGATGGTGTGTTGGAGCGCGCCGTCGCTGCTGGACGAGCTTTGTACCGAGCCCTGGACGACGATCACCGACCGCGAATACGTGCACGTCTGTGTTGCCCTCGCCGAGGGCGGTGAGCCGAAGGGCGAGCCGACGATGGGCTGCGGTATCGCGGACGGCGAATGCTTCCGCGCGCGGATCGACAATCCACCCTGTTGTAGCGGCGTGGCGTACGGCGACTCGCATGTCGCCCGATGTCCGTAGGCGCGAGGCCGCAGCTCAGCGCGGGAGCTGCTGCCGGGCGCGCTCGATCGTCTCGCGGCAGCTCGCGTCGCACTCCGGAAACGCCCCGAGGAGCCGGGCTGCCTCCTGGCAATTGCTCGGCGATTCCACCGGCGGCTCCGAGGCGCAGAGCTCCCGGAACCTGCCGAGCTCCTTTGCATAGAGCTGCGCCCGCCGCTCCGGATCCATCTGCAGCAGCGCCTGCTCGTCGCGGGTGTTGCGGAAGAAGACCAGGACGGCCACCGCCACGACGACCACCAGGGCGATCGACCCGACGATCACCTTCCCGCTCGTGCCACGCTCGCTTGCTCTCTCGTTCATTGGGTCGCGGGGCAAGGCGACGCGCCCCGCCCTTCTCCTTTCGCCGCTCTGTTCGCACCTGCAGCGCCTGCAGGCAACAGGCGCGAAGCCGAATCCGCACCGCGCCGGTCGCCGTGCGATCGGCGCGCCCCGTCCCCATCGATAGGGGATGGCGACGCGAACGATGGAATGGAGCGGTGCGCGCCGCGGTGGCAGGGGGCCGAGCCGCGGCCTGGCCAATTGGCTGAAGACCGGCGTGCTCCTCGCCGGGATGACGGCCCTGGTGCTGGTGATCGGGCAGCTCCTCGGCGGCTCGCAGGGCCTGCTCCTCGCCGCGATCTTCGCCCTGGTGATGAACGGCGTCTCCTATTGGTTCAGCGACAAGATCGCGCTCAAGGCCTACCGGGCGCAGCCGCTGCCCCGGGAGCAGGCCCCCGAGATCCACGAGATGGTCGAGCGCCTCGCCCGCAAGGCGGAGATCCCGGCGCCGCCGATCTACCTGGTGGAGAGCCCGGCGCCGAACGCCTTCGCCACCGGCCGCAACCCCGAGCACGCGGCGGTGGCGGTGACCACGGGGATCCTGCGCCTCCTCGATCGCCGGGAGCTCGAGGGGGTGCTGGCCCACGAGCTCTCCCACGTGAAGAACCGTGACACCCTCGTCTCCACCGTGGCGGCGACGCTCGCCGGCATGATCGTCTCGCTGGCGGCGATCGTGCGCTGGGGCGCGATCCTCGGCGCCGGCAGGGACGAGCGGCAGGGCGGCGGCCTCTACCTGCTGGCGATGGCGATCGTGGCCCCCTTCGCCGCGATGCTGCTCCAGTTCGCGGTCTCGCGCTCGCGCGAATACGGCGCCGACGGCTCCGGCGGCGCCCTCACCGGCGACCCCGACGCGCTGGCCGACGCGCTCCAGAAGCTGGAGAACGGCGCCCGCCGCTTCCCCGACGATCGCCACCCGGCCACCGCCTCGCTCTGGATGGTCAACCCGCTCTCGCGCCGGGGCCTCAACGCCCTCTTCTCCACCCACCCGCCCACCGAGGAGCGGGTGGCGCGGCTGCGGACGACAGGCCGGGGCGCCTGGCGGTGACGGCGTCCCTTGAATCCCCCTCGCCCCTCTGCTAACAGCCGCCGCCTTCCCGCCTGGAGGGCACATGGCCATCACCTACAAGGACAGCGGCGTCGACATCGAAGAGGGCGATCGCCTGGTCGAGCGGATCAAGCCCGCCGCGAAGCGCACCATGCGCCCCGAGGTGATGGCGGGGATCGGCGGCTTCGCCAGCCTCGTCGCCCTCCCCACCGGCTACCGCGAGCCCATCCTCGTCTCGGGCACCGACGGCGTGGGCACCAAGCTCAAAGTCGCCTTCCTCGCCAACCGCCACGACACCATCGGCCAGGATCTGGTGGCCATGTGCGTCAACGACGTGGCCTGCACCGGCGCCGAGGCGCTCTTCTTCCTCGACTACTTCGGCACCGGCAAGCTCTCCTCCGACCAGGCTGCCGACGTGGTCACCGGCATCGCCATGGGCTGCGAGCTCGCCGGCGCTGCGTTGGTGGGCGGCGAGACCGCGGAGCTCCCGGGCTTCTACGCACCGGGCGAGTACGACCTCGCCGGCTTCTGCGTCGGCATCGTGGAGAAGAGCGAGCTGGTCGACGGCAAGCGCGTCACGCCTGGCGACGTGGTCATCGGCCTGCCCTCCTCCGGCCTCCACTCCAACGGCTACTCGCTCGCCCGCAAGGTGCTGCTCGAGCACGAGGGCCGCTCGCTGGACGAGCAGCCGGCGGAGCTCGGCGGCAGGACGCTGGGCGAGGTGCTCCTCGCCCCCACGAAGATCTACGTGAAGGACGCCCTCGCCCTGCGCAAGGCCGGCGTCGACGTGCGCGCGATGAGCCACATCACCGGCGGCGGCCTCCCGGGCAACCTGCCCCGCACCCTCCCCGACGGCACGAAGGCGACGCTGGACGCCCGCACCTGGGAGATCCCGGCGATCTTCGGCCTCATCCGCCAGGGCGGCGACGTGCCCTGGGACGACATGCTCCAGACCTTCAACCTCGGCATCGGCTTCACCGTGGTGGTGCCCGCAGGCGACGAGGCCAAGGCGCTCGAGCTCCTGCAGGACCGCGGCATCGACGCCCGCCGGATCGGCGTGATCGAGCAGGGCGAAGGCGAGGCCACCTGCGACGTCCTGCACATCGCGTGAGCAAGCGCCCCGAGCAGTGGTAGGGTGCGCCCCATGTTGCGCGTCGGCGTCCTCGCCTCCGGAAGCGGAACCAACCTCGCCGCGCTGATCGACTCGATCGGCGCCGGCGCGGTCCGCGCCGAAATCGCCGTGGTGATCTGCAACGTGCCCGGCGCCCTCGCCCTGCAGCGCGCGGAGGCGGCAGGCATCCCCACCGTCTGCATCCCGCACCGGACCCACGCCTCGCGCGAGGCCTTCGACGCCGAGGTGTCGGCGGCGCTGGAGAAGCACGGGGTGGAGCTGGTGGTCCTCGCCGGCTTCATGCGGATCCTGAGCGCCGCCTTCGTGCGCAGCTGGCACGGGCGCCTGCTCAACGTCCATCCCTCGCTGCTCCCCGCCTTCCCCGGCGTCGCCTCGCACAAGCAGGCGCTCGATGCCGGCGCACGGATCACCGGCTGCACCGTCCACCTCGTCGACGAGGGGACGGACACCGGCCCGATCGTCGCCCAGGTCGCGGTGCCGATCCTCGCAACCGACGACGAAACGAGCCTCCACGCGCGGATCCAGCGGCAGGAGCACCGGCTCCTCCCCTGGGTGGTCGGCCTCTTCGCCGAAGGGCGCGTCCGCCTCGAGGGGCGGCGCGTCCACCTCGAGCTGCCGCCCGGGGATCCCGACGCCTTCCTCCAGGTACCGGCGCGCGCATGAGTGCCAGGCCCACCCAGCTCTACGACGTGGCGGTCCTCGGCGGCGCGCTCCCCGGCGTGGTGGCGGCGGCGCTCCTCGCGCAGCGGGGGCTGCGCGTGCTCCACGTGGCGCCCACCGCTCCCGGCAGCTACGAGTCGGGCGGCTTCCGCCTGCCCCTCGCGCCGGAGCTCCTCCCGGCGACGAAGATCCTGCCGGCGCTCCGCGAGAGCCTCGACGAGCTCAGCCTCGCCGCGGTGGTGAACCGCTCGCTCCAGCCCATCTCCGCCCAGGTCGTGCTGCCCAGGGCCCGCCTCGAGCTCCGCGAGGAGCGCGAGCTGCAGCGGGCCTTCGGCGGCGAGGCCGCCGGTGTGGCCGGCGCCCTCGCCCGCCTCGCCGCCTCGGTGGAGGAGTTCGCCCCGGCGGTGGGCGGCCCGCTCCTCCCCCAGGGCCTCGGGGAGCGCTTCGCCTCCTGGCGCCACCGCCGCTCCAATCGCACGCTCCTCGAGGCGCCCCTCGTCCTCGACGGCGCCGGGCCGATGGAGGCGGCGCTCCTCGCCCTCCACCACTTCACCGCAGCGGACGCCTCGCCGCCCAACGCGGTGGCCTTCGCCCGCGCCACCGCGCCGCTGCTCCACGGTTTCCACCGGCTCCCCGAGGGCGGCCTCGCCGCGCATCTGGTGGGCCATGTCCGCGCCCGCCGCGGCGACGCCCTGGTGGCGAAGGTCGACGAGATCGCCCTGGAAGGCAGCCGCTTCGCCGGCCTGCAGATCAAGGGCGAGCTCTGGCGCGCCCGCACCCTTATCGCGGCGCTACCTGCGAGCGAGCTCGTCGCGCTGCTCCCGGAGAGCCGCAGGCGCGACAAGCTCGCGGCCCAGGCGGAAGCTGCGACCGCGACGCCCCTCCACCTCCGCTCGATCGTGCTCGCGGCGCAAGGTCTGCCGCCGGGCCTCGGCCCCCTCGCCGTGGTCGCTGGATTCGGCGGCGGCGAGGTGCTCCTCGAGCAGCGCCCCGCCCTGCGGAGCGACGGCAAGGAGGATCCCTCGCTGCAGATCCTCACCGCCCTCTCCACCGCTGGGGGCGACGCCCTCGAGGCGATCCTCGAGGAGGTCCTCCCCTTCCACCGGCGCCACGTCCGCCACGAGGCGACGCCGCCCAGCCACCCCGCCCGCTACGAGCTGGCGGGCGAGCGCCCCTTCGGCTTCGAGGGCGTCTCGCCCCGCACGGCGCTTCCCGGGGTGCTCCTCGGCGGGCCGGAGCTGCTGCCGGGCCTCGGCCTCGAAGGGGCATTTCTCGCGGGCAGGCGCCTCGCGCAGGCGATCCAGGCGATCACGGGCCGCGAGAAAAAGAGCGTTTGATCCATGTTTCGCCGGGGTTTCCGAGGGAATCCCCCGAAATTCGGCAGCGTTTCTTCACAGCGCTTGATCGATACGATTTTTCTGTTACCTTCCGCGCCTTCCTGAAGCCCCCCGGGTGACTGGGTGGGCGTGATGATTTCCGGGCCGCCGGGATGGCGTCCCGATGTATGGAGTCTGAGATGGCGCGCCGTTGTGAGATCTGCGACAAGGGTCCGCTCGTAGGAAACAACGTTTCCCACGCGAACAACAAGAGCAAGCGCCGGTCGCTGCCGAACCTCCAGCGGGTGAAGGCGAACGTCGGCGGCCGCCCGATGCGTGTGCGTATCTGCACCCGCTGCCTGAAGGCGAACAAGATCGAGAAGGCCGGCTGAGCCGGTTCACGGTTTTTGGCGCCACCTTTCGTGGGCGGCGCGAGACCGTTGGGCGGGCCGGGAGGCCATTCGGGGCCAGAGACCGCGGGGTGACGTCGGGTCGCCTCGTCCCCGTACCTCCCGCCCGTCCTTTTTCTTCGCGAGCAATCGCCAACCTTCGGCCGGTCGTGGTCGGGCAAGCGCCCGCCGCCTCCGGCCGCTGGTCGTTGGTGCGTCGATGATCCCGATCCGCTCGTCCCTCGTTCTCCTCCTGCTCGCCGCCGGCTGCGGCGTGAGCGAGGACGACGAAGGTTCCCTCGGCCCGGAACCGAACGGGCCGCCGGTCTGCGATCTCGCAGCCACCGCCCGCACCCTGGTGAGCGAGGCGGCGCCCTGCCCGCCCGAACGCTGCGTGATCGATTCGGAAGCGGGCACCACCACCTGCCAGGGCCTGGCGGTGGAACAGGGCGGCCAGGCCTGTACCAGCTTCGTCGTCGCCGGCGACGCCTGCGGCGAGGTCTGCGCGCCGCCGACGTGCAGCCTCCGTGCGGACGGTCTCGTCGCCTGCGCGCCGGGCTGCAGCGCCGACCGCACCACCTGCTTCGCCGTTGCCGAAGGGGCCTGCCCGGCCCCGACCCTACGGCGAAATTCCGAGAGGTAGACCGTGGCCGAAAACACCTCGCTGCTCTCCCGCCAGTGGATGCGGGCGGAGCGGGCCGCCCTCGCCCGGGCCCGCGGCAAGAAGAAGCTCGACGTCGTCTACGACGCGGCCGATCCGCAGGGTCTGGTGCGCTCCCTTCCCGCCGAGGACCTGTACTTCGCGGTGCAGGAGATCGGGAAGAGCGACGCGGGCCCGCTGGTGCAGCTCGCCTCCCCCGAGCAGTTCCGCGCCTTCGTCGATCTCGACGCCTGGAAGGGTGACACCCTCGACACCAGCGAGCTGCTCCTCTGGGTGCGCCTCGCCCGCGGCGAGGACGACGACGCCTACCGCGAGAAGCTCGCCGTGCTCGACATCGAGGTGCTCGAGCTGCTCTTGCGCGGCATCGTCCAGATCTTCGATCTCGAGGAGGAGGGGGAGCCCGGCGACGACGTCGACGGCACCATCGAGCGCACGGTCGAGGGCCGCTTCATGCTCGTCTACAACGAGGAGGGCGTGGAGTACGCCGCCGCCCGCCGCGTGATCCAGGAGCTCTACGCCGACGATCCCTTCAAGGCGGCGCGGATGCTCTACGCCGTGCGCTGGGAGCTGGAGAGCGAGCTCTCCGAGACCGCCTACCGCTGGCGCAACGCCCGCATGGCGGACCTCGGCTTCCCCTCGCCCGAGGAGGCGGTGTCGCTCTACGCGCGGCTCGATCGCAAGCAGGCGCTGCCGCCGCCGGGCGGCGCGCCGGCGAGTGCCCCGGGCTTCTTCCTCGCCGAGTTCGAGCGCGGATCCCTCCTCGACCGCGCGATGGGCCTCGTCCCCGACGACGCGCGCGACGCCCTGCAGCTGCAGATCCTCGCGGTGCTCAATGCCGCCATCGTCGCCGACCGGATCGACGTGAGCGATCTCGACGCGGTCCACGAGCAGGTCCGCGCGGTGCGCGAGACGCTGGCGCTCGGCCTCGCCGATCTCGCCGGCGGCGAGGATCCGGTGCAGGCCTCCGCCCTGCTCGCCACCGTGGCGCCGAAGAAGATCTTCCAGGCAGGCTTCACCCGCACGCTGGAGCTGAAGTGGCGGGCGGAGAAGATGGTGAAGGCCCTGCCGATCCGGCTGCCCGGTGCGGTGCTGCCGCTGCCCGAGATGCCGGATGCGGAGGCCCTCGCCGCGCTGCTGCGGCGGCGGCCCCGCTACCATGGCGGCCTCGACGGGCCTGCGGCGCCGCAGCGGGAGCGTCCCTTCGCGACCCTCGCCGATCTCCAGCGCGGATGCGCCGCCCTCGAGCGGATCGAGGCGGTGGCACAGGGCTTCGCGCAGGCGGGGCTGCAGACCGACGCCGCCGCCCCCCACGTCGTCGCCGCCTGGGGCGAGGCGGGCCTGGCCCGGGTGCGATGGGGCGAGCTCTTCGCTACCGCCGCGGCGCGGGAGGCGATCGGCCTGCCCTGGGCCTTCGAGCCGCTCCCGGCGGCCCGCCTCGGCGACGCGCTGCGCGCGATCTTCGACGAGGACGGGAGGCTCCTGCCTGCGTTCCGCAGCACGGCGCTCGAGCGCTGGCAGGAGCGCACCGGCGGCGGCGACGCCCCGCGCTTCTTCGCCGACGCGGCGCTGGCGCGCCTCGAAGGCGAGCTGGGCCCGCAGGTGAATGCGGAGGGCTTCGACGCGGTGGAGGCGCGGTTCGCTGCGCCGCTGATCGTGCCGGGCTGAGCGGGGCGCGGGGGCGAAACGAGCGCCGCCGGCCGGTGTGCCGGCGGCGGAGCCGCCGAAAGCTGCCGACCGGCACCCGGCAGGGCGGAGTCGTCTCATGCCGCTGGGCCGCGTGTCGATGGGCCGATTCGTCCTCCATCTTGCCGGTTCGCCCCCCGATTGCTGACCCAGCCGGGGTCTATTCGTAGATCGAGCGGTATGGGATTCTATGCCTATTCAACCGTGGGGGCGGTGATGGCACGGATGCTCGGAGCGAAGCGGCGGCGGAGCCGGAAGAAGGGCCAGCAGGACCTTCCGCTGAAGAAACGCTTCACGCATGGCGGGGAGCGGGAGGGCGCGGGGCGCAAGCGCGTCGCACCGCGGCCGCAGGTGAAGCACCGCCGCCGTCCCGTGCTCGGCGAGGACCACCCCGTGCTCGTCACCTGGCGGGTGCTCGACCACGTCTGGAGCATGCAGTCGAAGCGGAGCTTCCGCGTGCTCCTCCGCGCCTTCCGTCCTGCGGTCGCGCGCTTCGGCGCGCGGATCACGCACTTCTCGGTGCAGGGCAACCACCTCCATCTCATCGTCGAGGCGAACGGGACGCAGGCGCTCTCGAGCGCGATGCAGGGCCTCGGCGTGCGGATCGCGCGCGGGCTCAACCGGCTGATGGGCCGCGCCGGCAAGGTCTTCGCCGATCGCTTCCACGCACACGCACTTGGCTCGCCGACTGAGGCCCGCAACGCGATCGACTACGTCCTCGGCAACACGCGCATCCACGCCGAGCGGCAGGGGCGCACAGTCGCGCGCTACGTGGATCGCTTCGCCGTCTCGCACGAGCAGCTCGGCGACGAGACGGCGTGGTGGCGGACCTTCGACGACGGCAGTCCACCGGTGACCGCGCCGGCCAGCTGGCTCCTCGAGAAGGGTTGGCGGCGGGCACGCCCGAAGAAGACGGCGCCAGCGTTCGCCTTTCCGGCGTGACGGGAGGACACCGCCGCATCGCGCGACCTCAATCGCCCCGGAGCTGCGCCACGGCCTGGTCGATCACCTGATCGAGGTTGCAGGCCCACTCGGGATGTTTCGTCCCGCGCACCTGCAGCAGCGGCTCAACCGCCCGCGGGTCGCCGAGCTTCGCCAGCTCCCGCGCCGCGCGCATGCGCGTGCCGCAGGAGCCTGCGTGCTGGGCGTCGAGGAGGTAGACCTCGACCCAGTCGATCCGGCTGCCGTGGCCGAGCTTCTCCAGCGTCCGCGCCGCGTGCCAGCGCTCCCAGTAGCGGATCGAGCGCGTCGCCTCGAGGAGCGCCCGCTCCATCGCCGCGGTGCGGTGCTCGATCACCAGCGAGCGGTCCGCCTCCCTGCGATCGAGGGTGCGCACCGCGGCCCTGGCGACGCCCTCGACCCTGGCGAGATCCGGCTCGCGCTCCAGCGCCTTGCCCAGCGCCGCGTAGGCCTCGTCCAGCTGCCCGGCGAAGGCGAGGGCCCTGCCCCGGTAGGCCAATGCCTGGGGATCGGTGGGCTCCTTCGCGAGCCACGCCTCGGCGATGGTCTTCGCCTCGTCGACGCGGCCAGCGGCGAGAGCCTCCTCGAGCGTGTCGGCATGCCCGCGGGGAACGAGGGCCCAGGCTGCCGCGCCGCCGCCGGCGACGAGGGCCAGCACGACCAGCACGAGCGCGGGGATCCTGCGGGCGCCAGCCAGGGCGCGAGCGCCGGCGCTCAGGCCCGGCTGCGCCACCTTGAGCATCATCGGCGGCAGGGCGAGGCCCGCGCGCAGCCCCGCCTCCGCGAAACGGCCCACGTCGACCGCCACCCGCCGCGCGGTGAACGACTGCGCCCGCTGCAGCGTGCTGCCGCCGTAGGGCAGCTCGGGGCGCGGGGCGCCGTCGGGCTCACAGAGCCGGTAGAGCTTCTGCCCCACCCCGGGATCACGTCCCGGCCACGGCTCGCACGCCACCTCGCTGCGGGTCATCGCCAGGTAGACGCCGTGGGTGAAGACGATCTCGCCGGCTGCCGCTGCCCGCGCGAGCAGCTCCCCGTGCACCACCGCCTCGCCGTGGAGGGCCCTGCCGGTCCGAACCACCTCGCCTGCGGTTACCGCGGTGTGGACGTCCACGGCGAAGCCGTGCTGCGGCGCCAGCTCCGCCATCCGATCGTGGAGCGCCGCTGCGCACTGGAGCGTGTCGGTCGGCGAGCTGAAATCCGCCAGCAGCCCCTCGTTCGAAATCCAGGCGATGCGGCCGCCGAAGGCCTCCGCGACGTCGCGGGCGATGAGCGGCGGCGTGAGCCGCAGCGTCCGGGACTCCGGCGCGGGAAAGCGCTCGGTGGGCCTGTCGGCGAAATCCTCGGGCTGCGCCAGCCGCACCGCGAGCAGCGTGCGGGAGACGCCACCGGCGAGGCGCGGCACGCTGCCCGGCACCGGGGTCCTGCTGGCTGCGGGCGTGGGCTCGGGCAGGGTGAGCGGTTCGCTCTCCGGCCAGGCGGCGACGAGCGCCGCGCGCATCTCTGCCGCCGTCACGAAGCGGGCGTCCGGCTCCTTCTCCAGCGCGTGCTCCACCACCACGCGGAGCACGCCGGGGACCGAGGCGGGAAGCGGCGGCAGCGGCTCGGTGGCGTGGCGCAGGGCGAGCGCCGTCGGCGTCGCCGCGTCGAAGGGCAGGACGCCGCAGAGGGCGCGGTAGAGCATCACGCCGCAGGCGTAGAGATCGGTTCTGCCGTCGACCGACTTGCCGAGGGCCTGCTCGGGCGAGAGGTAGGCGGGCGTGCCGAAGATCTGGCCGGCGATGGTGAGGTCGACCCGGCGGCCCGGCTCCAGCAGCTTGGCGATGCCGAAGTCGAGCAGGCGCACCGAGACGGTCCCGGCCTCCCCCGGCACGAGCATCACGTTCTCGGGCTTGAGGTCGCGGTGGACGATCCCCGCCTCGTGCACCGCGTGGAGCCCCGCGAGGATCTCGGCCCCGAGCCGGACCACCTGCGCCGGCGGCAGGCTCCCTTCGCGGGCGAGGCGCTGGGCCAGGGTCTCGCCCTCGAGGATCTCTGTGGCGAGGAACCAGCCCCGGTCCGGATCCCTGCCGAAGTCGATCACCTTGACCACGTTCTCGTGCTGCACCCTGCAGAGGGTCCGGGCCTCGAGCTCGAAGCGCGACGTGGCCTCGCGATCGCTGGCGAGCTCCCGGGGCAGGAGCTTCACCGCCACCTCGGCCCCGGTGGCGAGCTGCTCCGCCGCCCACACCTCTCCCATGCCGCCGGCGCCAAGGCGCCGGAGCAGGCGGAATCGGCCCGCGAGAACCGGGGCGTCGAAGGAGAGGGTGCGATTCACTCAGCGAATGGTTTCGCATTCCCGGGCACCATTCATCAAGGGGCAGGCAACCTCCGCTTGCCCGATCGGCCGGTGAGCGGTAGCGAGGGCCCGTGGAGAACCTCCTGATCTGTGCCGCCGTCGAATTCGAGCTCGCCCGCCTCCTGCCTGCGTTGCGCCGGGAGGAAGGCGCCTGGCGCGGCCTCCTGGGGCGCCTGCAGGTGGAGGCGCTGCCGATCGGGATCGGGCCGGTGGACGCCGCCCTTGGCGCAGCTTCGGCCCTGGCGCGGCGCCCGGACACCGCGATCTTCGTCGGCAGCTGCGGGGCCTTCCCCGGCAGCGCGCTTCCGATCGGCTCCGCGGTCGTGGTGGAGCGGTCGGTGCTCACCGCCTCCGACGCTGCGGCTGGCCTCTCCTACGTGCCCGGGCCGGCGCAGGTGGAGGCCCGGGGCGACGCGGCGCTCTGCGCGGCGCTGGCCGCAGGCGGCGCGCCGCTGGTCGGCGCTGCCACCGTGGTGGCGATCACCCGCGACGCCGGGCGTGCGGCGCAGCTGCAGCGTTTCACCGGATGTGAGACGGAGCATCTCGAGGCCTTCTCGTTCCTGCGGGCTGCAGCAGCTGCCGGCGTGCCGGCTGCGTGTGTGCTCGGCGTCTCGAACGAGGTCGGGCCCCTCGCCCACGAGCAGTGGAAGGCCCACGGCGACGAGGCGGCTGCAGCGGCGATCGCGGTGCTCCAGCGGTGGGCCGGCGCCGAGCGGTAGCGCTTCCGGGACCTCGGGCGCAGCTCTGGCCGGCGAGGTCCGCGCCGGCGCACGCCTCCGCGATCTCGCACACGCCGTCGCCGCACCCGCCTTCACCTCCCCGCGGAGCGCACCCTCTTGGCTCGACGCGGGCGACACGATGTACGTGGTCATCGACGGCTGCGCCGCGGCGGTCGGCGTCGAATCCGGTCACGTCAACCTCGCGATTCGTGGTGTGTGACAGCGGCCTCGGCTGGTGCTCCCACGAGGAGTAGACGGCGGCGTTCGTCTTTTGCATCTCGTCAAGCGTCCGCGGGTCCGGCGCCACAGGAGTTTGTCGAGTTCCAGCCGGTAGGGCTTGCTCCCTTCACTGTCTGTAGAGAATATGCCCGCCGCAAATCTGAACCTGGAAGGTCGCGATGAAGCTGTCTTCGATGTGGGGCGTCGGGCTCGTGTGCATGCTGCTCGCGAGTGCTTGTGGTGGGGAAGGCGGGAAGCAGGAGTCGACGGGCGGGACCGGTGGTACCGGCGCCGCCGGCGGCATGGGCGGCGCCGGCGGTGAAGGCGGCATGGGCGGCGCCGGCGGTGAAGGCGGCATGGGCGGCGCCGGTGGTGAAGGCGGTATGGGCGGCGCCGGTGGTGAAGGCGGTATGGGCGGCGCCGGCGGCGAAGGCGGCATGGGCGGCGCCGGCGGCGAAGGCGGCATGGGCGGCGCCGGCGGCGAAGGCGGCATGGGCGGCGCCGGCGGCGAAGGTGGCATGGGCGGCGCCGGCGGCATGGCAGGCCCCACCTGCGGCGACGACCTTCGCGAGGCCGACGAGGATTGCGACGGCGAAGACTTCGGCGGCATGGACTGCACCGACTACGGCTTCGACACCGGCACCCTCGCCTGCGGCGAAGGCTGCGCCATCGACACGAGCGGCTGCAGCAGCTACCGCTGCGGCAACGGCATCCTGGAGCCCGGTGAGTCCTGCGACGACGGCAACGAGGTGCTCGGCGACGGGTGCACCGACCAGTGCGTGATCGAAGGCGACAGCTGCGACGCGCCCGTCGACATCGGCAACAGATTCGACGCTGCCGCCGGCCAGTGGAGCTGGACCTTCAGCACCGACGGCCTGGGCAACGACTTCGAGAACAGCTGCACCGGCACCCTCGCCCAGCAGGGCGACGCGGTGGCGCAGTTCACCGCACCCGCTGCCGGCCGCTACTTCGTCGACGTGGTCCACCTCCAGGCCCCGAGCTTCGACGCGATCCTCGACATCACCGACGGCGCCTGCGGCAGCGCTGCCCCGAACCTCGTCTGCAGCGATGATCCCGACCACGCCTACGTACACCTCGCTGCCAACCAGACGATCTTCATGGTCGTCGACGGCTGGGGCACCGGCGTCGGCTACAACGAGGGCGACTTCGAACTCACCGTCGCCGAGGTACGCTGCGGCGACGGTCGGCTGAAGGGCGACGAGGCCTGCGACGACGGCGACCTCGACGACGGCGACGGTTGCTCGTCGGTCTGCACCATCGAGAGCGGCTTCGTCTGCCCCACCGCAGGCGCCGCCTGCCGCCCGATCCAGTGCGGCGACGGCTTCGTCGACGGCGACGAAGCCTGCGACGACTCGAACACCACCGCGGGAGACGGCTGCTCGTCCACCTGCGCCGTGGAGACCGGCCACGCCTGCCCGCCCACCGGCGGCGCCTGCCACCCGATCGTCTGCGGCGACAACATCGTCGACGCCGGCGAGGGCTGCGACGACGGCAACCGGGTGAGCGGCGACGGCTGCAGCGCCGACTGTGCCTCCGAGACCGTGATCGTCGAGGTGGAGCCCAACGACCTCACCACCAACGCCACGCCGATCGCCATCGGCGGCGTGGGCACCGGCTCCTTCAACGGCGTCAACGATTGGTTCGACTACTGGGAGGTCAACCTCACCGCCGGCACCACCTACGTCTTCCGCACCGCCACCGATGCGAACGGCGCTTGCGGCACGGCAGGGAGCGAGAACAGCTACATCACGCTCGTCAACCCGAGCGGAACCCCGGTGGCGATGAACTTCGACATCTCGCCGACCAACGTCTGCGCCGAGGTCGTCTGGACGGCGGCCGTCACCGGCCCGCACTACGTCGAGGTGGGCCCGGAGTGGTTCGACGCCATCCCGGTCTACTACCTCTTCGTCGGCGTGCAGTAGCCCGCCTGCAGCGCGGACCCCCCGAAGCCGTCCTGCACCGTCCGCGTGCAGGGCGGCTTTGCTTTTTCGAGGTGCGACATCGCCAGCTCTCTTGCCTGGCTCGATGGCCCCGGGCGACACTTGCTCATTCCAGCATTACCAGGAGGGGCAGTGGCTTTTCGCGCAAAGTTGTTTGCAGCGGTCGCACTGGCGGTATTTGCGGCTGGCTGTGGGGGTTCCGAGCCGTCCGACTCCAGCGCCGGTGGCGCTGGCGGTGTGGGCGGCACGGGTGGAGTCGGTGGCACGGGCGGAACGGGTGGCACCGGTGGTGACGGTGGCGCCGGCGGTTCCGGGGGAACGGGTGGCACCGGCGGCGTCGGCGGTACCGGCGGCACCGGTGGCACGGGCGGCGTTGGCGGTACCGGTGGCACGGGTGGTAGCGGCGGCGCTGGTGGATCCGGCGGCGCCGGCGGCAGCGGCGGGAGCGCTGCGGTCTGCGGCGACG
This sequence comes from Vulgatibacter sp., assembly GCF_041687135.1. Lineage (NCBI taxonomy): Bacteria > Pseudomonadati > Myxococcota > Myxococcia > Myxococcales > Vulgatibacteraceae > Vulgatibacter > Vulgatibacter sp. The sequence continues at coordinate 816,919 of NZ_JAWLCN010000002.1, forward strand.
GGGTGATCGAAGGCACCGAGGAATGCGACGGCGCCGCGATCGACACCACCTGCACCGACCTGGGCTTCTCCGGCGGCACCACGAGCTGCACCGAGACCTGCACGATCGACAGCAGCGCCTGCCTCCCGGCGGAAGACTGCGCCACCGCAGGCGACGAGGACGGCGACGGCGACGCTGACTGTGCCGACAGCGACTGCATCGGCGACTTCCACTGTCCGGACTGCGGCGACGGGATCCTCCAGCGGGGTGAGGCCTGCGACGGCAGCATCCCGGTGGGCTCCAGCTGCGGCGACCACGGCTTCAACAGCGGCGAGCTCGGCTGCGCCGCCGACTGCTCCCTCGACACCAGCGCCTGCTACAACGTCGAGCTCTGCGACGTCGCCGGCGACGAGGACGGCGACGGCTCCTTCGACTGCGACGACAGCGACTGCTTCCAGCAGCCGCCCTGCCCCGTCTGCGGCAACGGCACCATCGAAGCCGGCGAGACCTGCGACGACGGCAACACCACCGCAGGCGACGGCTGCGACGCTGTCTGCGCCATCGAGTTCACCGCGCTGCCCACGGTCGGCTCGCCGCTGGCGCTCACCGGCAGCGTCACCACCACCGACCCGCTCCACTCGCGCACGACCAGCAGCTGCGCCGTTCGCGTGGGACAGCAGCACTTCGACATCTTCCACCTCGTCAACAACGGCACCGCGCCTGTCGAGATCGACGTCTACGCGTCGTGGGGCCTGGACGACGGCTTCCTCCTCGCCAGCAGCGTCCCCTACGATCCGGCCAACGCCCCCGCGAGCTGCCTCGACGCCAACGACGACTGGAACGGCATCGAGGACAGCCAGATCGAAGGCCTGGTCGTTCCCGCCGGCGGCACCCTCGCGCTCGTGGCCACCACCTACGACGACGCCCCAGCGGGCGTCGGCTCGTACACGCTCACCGTCACCGCCGTCTCCACCTGCGGCGATGCGATCGTGGGTGGCAGCGAAGCCTGCGACGACGGCAACGCCGCCGCCGGCGACGGCTGCCTCGCCGACTGCACCGTGGAGCCGGGCTGGGCCTGCGACGCGACGGGCTGCCGCCAAATCACCTGCGGCGACGGCAACCGCGAGGGGACCGAGCAGTGCGACGACGGCAACACGGTGGACGGCGACGGCTGCAGCAGCACCTGCACCGTCGAGGGCGACACCTGCGCCAACGCGGTCAACCTGAACAACCTCTACGTCGCCGCCGACGACGCGTGGGTCTGGACCTCCACCACCGCGGGCCTCGCCAACGACTACGACTCGGTCTGCACCGCCGGCTACACCAACGAGCCCGACGGCGTCGCCTCGTTCACCGCCCCCACCGCCGGCCGCTACTTCGTGAACTACGTCACCAACTTCGACGCGGTCCTCTACATCTGGGACAGCGCCTGCGGCCAGGGATCGACCGAACTCCTCTGCGAGGACGACCCGGAGTACGGCTTCGTCAACCTCACCGCCAACCAGACCATCTACCTGGTGGCCGACGGCTACGGCAGCAGCGTCGGCTCCGACAGCGGCGACTTCACCCTCCTCGCGGTGGCGGTCGTCTGCGGCGACGGCAGGGTCACCGGCGACGAGTACTGCGACGACGGGAACACCACCTCCGGCGACGGCTGCGACGCAGCCTGCGCCGTGGTCGAGACCGGCTACGTCTGCCCGGAGCTCGGCGGCGCCTGCCGCGCAATCACCTGCGGCGACGGCCTCGTCGACGCACCCGAGACCTGCGACGACTCGAACAGCACCGCAGGCGACGGCTGCTCGTCCACCTGCGCCACCGAGACCGGCTACGCCTGCCCGTCCACCGGCGGCGCCTGCCACGCGATCGTCTGCGGCGACGGCATCCTCGACGCCGGCGAGGGCTGCGACGACGGCAACACCACCTCGGGCGACGGCTGCAGCTCCACCTGCGTGCCTGAAGGCGCGACGGCGGAGTCCGAGCCCAACGACACGCTCACCACCGCCAACACCTTCACCTTCGGCTCGGTGGGCACCGGCGCCGTCGATCCCTGGGACGAGTACGACTACTGGTCCTTCCAGGCGACCGGCGGGACGACCTACACCTTCTACACGACCACCGATCTGACCGGCGGCTGCGGCACCACCGCGGCCGACGACACCTACCTGGCGATCTACGATTCGTCGGGCAACTACCTCGTCGACGCGGACGATGGCTACGGGACGAGCTACTGCTCGGAGATCACCTGGACCGCGCCGTCGACCGGCACCTACTACATCGAGGTGACGACCTCGTGGGTCTTCTTCGCGCCGGTGCCGACCTACTACCTCTGGGTGCAGTGATCGGCTGCTGGGCCTGAAGCGCCAAACGTAAGAAGCCGCCCTGCAGCACGCGGGGCGGCTTCTTCGTTTCGCGGGGCGCAGTGATCAGTGGATCCGGGCGAGCAGCTCCCGGATCGCGTGCTGGCAGGTCTCGTCGTAGCCCACCGTGTCGTCGTTCGCGTAGAGGTCGAGGTAGTGGGCGAGCCCCTTGCGATCGAGGCCGCGCTCCTGCCCATGCGGCGCGAGCTCGTCGAGGACCAGCTCCCGGTTCTCCACCGCCCACTGGATCGAGCGGCCGATCGCCTCGGTGAGCTGCGCGACGAGCTCGGGGCCGAGGTCGCGCTTGATCACGTTGGCGCCCAGCGGCAGCGGCAGCCCCGTCTCCTTCTCCCAGAAGACGCCGAGATCCAGCAGCAGGTGCAGGCCGGCCTGCTGGTAGACGAGGCGGCCCTCGTGCACCAGCACCGCGGCGTCGATTGCGCCCTGCGCGAAAGCGCCCAGGGTGTCGGCGAGCGAGGCGCCGATCATCGGCACCAGCTCCGCCTCCGGCGCTGCAAGCCGGAGCACCGCAGCGGCGGTGGTGGAGAGGCCGGGGACGCCCACGCGGCGCAGCGGCGCGTCGGGGCTGGGCGCCACCACCACCGGCCCGTAGCCGCGGCCCACGCTGCCGCCGTGGGGCAGCAGGTCGTAGCGATCGGCGACGCGGGGCACGTGGGCCACGCTCACCGCGCAGACGTCCGCCCCGCCCTTCTCCGCCAGGGCGTTGAGCGTGGCGATGTCCGAGCGCACGTGCTCGAAGCGGATCCCCGGCAGCGTGATCTCCCCGCGCTGCATGGCGAGGAACATCGCCGCGTCGTCGGCGTCGTCGGAATAGGCGAGGGTGAGCGTGCGCATGGAGCGAAGCCTCTCGTGCCGCGGCTCGAGCGCGCGGCGGTTCGAGCGTCAGACGCCTGCTGCGGCGCGGGCGGCGCGCGGCACGGCGAAGGTCCTGCCCACGGCGCCACCCACCGCGGCCATCTCCTGCGCCAGCGGCAGCAGGTCCTCGAGGAGGAGCGCCTGCGGTCCGTCGCAGCGGGCGCAGGAGGGATCGGGGTGCGCCTCCACCAGCAGGCCGTCGGCGCCTGCGGCGATGGAGGCGCGGGCGAGCGGCCCCACCAGCGCGCGGCGGCCCGCGGGATGCGAGGGATCGGCAAGGATGGGCAGGTGGGTGCGCAGCCTGGCGGCGGCGATCACGCCGACGTCGAGGCTGAAGCGGGTGGCGGTCTCGAAGGAGCGGCTGCCGCGCTCGCAGAGGATCACGCCGGGCGCGCCGCCGTCGAGGAGGTATTCGGCTGCGGAGAGCCACTCCTCCACCGTGGCGGAGAGGGCGCGCTTGAGCAGCACCGGCCTGCCGCACTTCGCCGCCACCTTGAGGAGCGCGGTGGCCTGCATGGTGCGGGCGCCGATCTGGACGATGTCGGCCCACTCGGCCACCGCGCCGCAGGAGCGCTCGTCGAGGGCCTCGGTCACCACCAGCAGATCGTGCCGATCCGCCGCGTCGCGGAGCCAGCGCAGCGCCGGGATGCCGTGGCCCTGGAAATCGCTGGGGCGGGTGCGGGGCTTGTACGCGCCGCCGCGGAGGATCTTCGCGCCGGCGCGAACCGCGGCCAACGCCGCCTGCTCCACCTGCTCCTCGGTCTCCACCGCGCAGGGACCGGCGGCGAGCACGAGCGCGTCGCCGCCGAAGAGCACGCCGCCGACCTCCACCGGCCGGACGACGCCTTCGTCTTCGGCATCGGCCAGCGGGTGGGCGGAGGCGACGCCCAGGGTCTCCTCCACGAAGGGCGAGGCGGTGAGCAGGCGCAGCGCGCGGCCGGCGACCGGCTCCTCGAGCTCCACCGCCTGGCGGCCCCAGCTTCCCGACAGCACGCGGCCGGGCACGCCGAGGCGCGCCGCAGCGCGGAGGAGCTCGCGATCCGCGCCTTCCGGCGCCTCTCTCTTCAGCAGCAGGATCAAATCCCGCCTCCCACGACGAAAACGTCCACCACCGCCGCCACACCGAAGAGCAGCGCCGCCCAGCCGTTGGCCGTCAGCACCGCGTCGCCCTTCGCGCCGCGCGCCGTCGCGATCTGCCCGGCGAGCAGCGCGATGGCGCAGGCCACGACGCCGGCGACATAGGCCATCCCGCGCCCAGCGACAAGCCCGGCGGCGAGGAAGAGCAGCGGAGCCAGCACGTGGAGCACCCGCGAGGTGGCGATGGTGACCTGCGGCCCCCAGCGCACCGGGAAGGAGTGGAGCCCTTCCTTCCGGTCGAATTCGAGATCGGCGAGGCCGTAGGTGATGTCGAAGCCGCCGATCCAGCAGACGACGCCGGCGCCCAGGACGAGGGGGAAGGCGTCGAAGGATCCGGTGATCGCCACCCAGGCGCCGATCGGCGCCAGCGCCAGCACCAGGCCGAGCCAGAAGTGGCAGAGCCAGGTGAAGCGCTTGGCCTTGCTGTAGCCGAGCGCCAGCGGCAGGGCCACCAGCGAGAGCGCGCCGCAGAGAGGCGAGAGCGCCACCGCGAAGGCAAGGAAGCCGAGGCCGCTGGTGATGGTCAGCGCCCAGGCGGCCTTCATGCTCACGGCACCCTTGGGGATCTCGCGGGACTGCGTGCGCGGATTCTTCGCGTCGAGGGCAGCGTCGGAGACGCGGTTGTAGGCCATCGCCGCGGTGCGCGCGGTGGTGAGGCAGCCGAGGATGAGCAGCGCCTGGGGCCAACTGAGCGGGTGGTCGACCCACGCCACAGCAGCAGCGGCGAGCGCGAAGGGCACCGAGAAGATTGTGTGCGAGACGCGGACCAGGCGCGCCAGCTGGATCGCGACGGCGGTCATGCCTCGGCTCCGGTGCGGGGGACGAGGAAGCCCAGGCGGCTGCGCGCGACGCGGACCCAGGGGTGGCGGGTGAGGCCAAGGACCTGCGCGCCGCGGGTGGTCGCCGCCTCGAGGAGCTCGTCGGCGGGCACGTCCGGGAAGTCCTCCGCCAGCACCGCCACCTCGCCGAGGAGATCGTGGTCGGGCGTGGAGGCGAGGGAGTCGGTGCCGAGGACGTAAGGGATCCCGGCGGCGCGGATGGCGCGCAGATCCGGCAGGCGGCCGCCGATGTGGAGGTTGCTTCGCGGGCAGAGCACCGCGGTGGCGCCGCGATCCGCTGCCATGCGCAGCTCCGCGTCGCTGGCGGTGACCAGGTGGACGAGGAGGGTCGCGCTGCCCAGCGCGCCGAGGGAATCGAGGAAGGGGAGCGGACGCTGCCGCGGCGGCACCGCGCCCTTGGAGAGGAGGAAGGGCGCGAAGGGGCCCTCGCCCCGCTCCAGCCAGGCGTTCTCGTCCTCGTGCTCGGCGGCGTGCACCGAGCGCACCCCGCCCTGCCCTTTGAGCTGGGCGAAGGCGCCGGGCATCGTGCCGTAGGCGGAGTGCGGCACCAGCACCGGGATGACTTCCGGGGCGGCGCAGGGGGTGGTGGAGCGGAGCCGCGCATCCTGCAGGGCGGCGGCGATGGCGGGCTCGTTCGCCCCCACCACCTCGAGGAGCGAGAGTCCCATCAGCCCCGCCTCGCCCAGGATCGGCGCGGTGGCGAGCAGCGTGCACACGTCGGCGACCGCCACCGTGCCGAGGGCGCGCATCTCCTTGGCGGCGCGGAGCGCCTCCGCCTCGAGATCCCCCTTCGTCATCGGCATCCGCGTCTGGACCAGCCGGGAGACCCAGGGGCCGAGGCCGTCGCCGCCGGGGACCTTGCTGGCCAGCGCCGCGCACTCGAGGTGCGCGTGGCAGTCGACGAGCCCGGGCAGGAGCACGCCCTGCCCCGCCTTGCGCGGCAGGCCGGAGAAGCGCTGCTCGATCTCCCGCGCCGGGCCGAACGCCACCGCCTCGCCGCGCACGTCGAGCGCTGCGGCGGCGCCGCCTGCGGGCTCGAGGAGTCCGGTCTGCGGAGACCAGACCGCGTCGGCGATTTCGAGGCGTACGGCGTTCATCGTTGCCATCCTAGGCGGCGGCCTCGTCGAGGAGCCGGTAGAGGCCGTCGCGGCGCATAGGCGTGAAGCCCGCGTCGCGGATGTGGCGCTCGATCCCCGCCGAGTCCATGGCGAAGACCGAGCCCGCTGCGGAGACGACGTTCTCCTCCATCATCACCTGGCCGAAGTCGTTGGCGCCGTGGTGCAGCGCCGCCTGGCCCACCGCGGGGCCCATCGTCGGCCACGAGGCCTGGAGGTTGGCGAAGTTGTCGAGCACGAGGCGCGAAACCGCCAGCGTGCGCAGGTACTCGCCGGCGCCTTCCTGATCGCCGCGGAGCTTGAGCCCGCCGTCCTGGTAGGGCCAGCAGATGAAGGCGGTGAAGCCGCCCGTCTCGTCCTGCAGCTCGCGGAGCTTGGCCAGGTGGAGCGCCCGCTCGTAATACGTCTCGCCGACGCCGTACATCAGCGTGGCCGAGCAGCGCATGCCGTTGCGCTGGGCGATGCGCATCACCTCGAGCCACTGGGCGGAGGTGGCCTTCTTGCGGGCGATCCGGGAGCGCACGCGGTCGACCAGCACCTCGGCGCCGCCGCCGGGAACCGAGTCGAGGCCGGCCTCTTTCAGGGCCACGAGGACGCGCTCGACGCTCGTCTTCTCGAGCTCCGCCAGACAGTGGATCTCCTCCGGAGAGAATCCATTCAAGCGAAGGCCGAATCCCTTGATGAAGCGGACCAGCTCCTCGTAGTAGGGCAGCCGCAGCTCGGGGTTGATGCCGCCCTGCAGGAGCACCTGCACGCCGCCCGCGTCTTTGAGGCGCTGGCACTTCTCGCCGATTTCGTCCCACGAGAGCACGTAGCCGCCGTTGCGCCCCGGCGCCCGGAAGAAGGCGCAGAAGCGGCACGCGGTGGTGCAGACGTTGGTGTAGTTGATGTTGCGCTCGACGATGTAGGTGACGCGGCCGTCCGGGTGGAGCTGGCGGCGGCGCTCGTCGGCGGCGGCGCCGAGCTCTGCGATCGGCGCGTCCTCGAGGAGGCGCGCTGCCTCCGCCGCGGAGATGCGCTTGCCCTGGGCGGCGCGGCTCAGGACCGCGTCCAAGCCGGTGCGCGGCTGGGGGCGGTTCGGCGCCGGCGCCGCGAACTGGATCTCCGGCGGCAGCAGGCCAATGGCGTTCGCCTTGCGCAGGTATTCGGTGAGCCCCTCGCGCTCGCGGCGGCCGAGGTCGAAGGCGAGCGAATCCTTGAGGTAGCGCAGGTAGGGCGCGGGATCCGCCTCGCCCCGCTCCACCGCGTGGGCGAGGGCCAGCTGCGGGAAGGCGGCCTTGCCCGCCTCCAGCGCCTCCTGGAGATCGGCGAGGACCAGCGGATCGACGATGGGTTCGCGGGTCGCCCAGAGCGCCGTCACCAGCGGCAGGCCGGTCCAGCTGTTCCACATCTCGCCGAGGTCGTAGCGGTAGGCGAAGCGCTCCGCCACCTCGAGGGCGAGGTCGCCGATGAGGAGCGCGCCGGTCTCGTCGCCGACGCTCTGCACGCAGGCGCCGGGATCGCGGACCTCGTAGCGCATCTCCTTGCGGCCGCGGGCCTCCATCAGCACGCGGGCCAGCGTCGCCGAGCTCCGGCTCGAGCGGTCGAGGCAGATGGTCTTCCACTGATCCAGCGGCGTGTTGCCGACGAGGAGGATGCTCTCCACCGGGCCGCGGGCCGAGACGCAGCCCACCGGCAGCGCGTAGAGGCCGAGCTGCGCGATGGCAGCCACCGGCAGCAGGCCGATGTCCGCCTCCCCTTCCGCGAGGCGGCGGGCGCACTCCGACGGCGGCGCGTGCTCGATGTGGATCCGCTCCCGCGCCCCACCCCGCCCCAGGCCGTAGAGGAGCGGCCGGGAGTTGAGGTAGCTCGAAGCGGCGATGCGCACCGGCTGGTTCACAGGGGCATCCCCACCACGTTGTAGGTGGTGTCGCGCTCGACGGGGAGGCGGCCGGCGTCGGTGATCAGCCGGCGCAGGTCCGCGGTGGAGAGCGCGTTCGGCGAGGTGGAGCCCGCCATCTTGTAGATCTTCTCGCTGACCACCGTGCCGTCGAGATCGTTCACGCCGAAGGACTGGCTGATCTGCGCCACCTTCTCGCCCACCATCACCCAATAGCCCTTGAGGTGCGGCACGTTGTCGAGCACCAGGCGGCTCTGGGCGTAGATGAGCAGGTTGTCGAAGCCGGTGGGCTCGTTGAGCTTGCGCAGCGGCGAGTTGTCGTTGTGGAAGGCGAGCGGGATGAAGCACTGGAAGCCGCCCGTCTCGTCCTGCAGCGCGCGGAGGCGCAGCACGTGATCGGCGCGTTCCTCGGGACGCTCCACCGTGCCGTAGAGCATGGTGCAGTTGGTCTTCATGCCCATGCGGTGGGCGATGCGGTGGATCTCCAGCCACTGATCCGCGTCCGCCTTGTCCTTGCAGATCTTCTTGCGCACGCGCGCCGCGAAGATCTCCGCGCCGCCGCCCGGCATCGACTCGAGGCCCGCGTCGCGCAGCGCGGTGAGGACCTGCTCGTAGGTCATCCCGTACTTGCCGGCGTAGTAGTGGATCTCCACCGCGGTGAAGCCCTTGATCACCAGCGAAGGCGCGGTCTGCTTCACCGCCCGGAGCACGTCCAGGTAGTACTCGAACGGAAGGCCCGGGTGCAGGCCGTTCACCATGTGCACTTCGGTGGGCTGGTTCGGAAGCTGCTGCTTCACGAATTCGACCGCCTCTTCCACCGAGTAGGTCTTCGCCTGGGGCATGCCCTCTTCCAGCCGCGCGAAGGCGCAGAAGCGGCAGGAGGCCTCGCAGACGTTGGTGAGGTTCAGGTGGAAGTTGCGGTTGTAGTAGGTGCGGTTGCCGTGGAGCCGCTCGCGCACGACGTTGGCGAGCTGGCCCAGGGTGAGGAGGTCGCGGGACTGGAAGACCTGGACCGCCTCGTCCTCTTCCAGGCGCACGCCCGCGTGCACCTTCTCGGCGATCTTCGCGAGGGAGGCAGGGGCGGTGGGCTTGATGATCTCGCGTGCGGCTTCCATTCAGTGGATCTCCTCGGCGTCACCGCCGGGCAGCAGCGACGCGTCGACCTTTTCGTCGAGGATGTGGGCGGCCTTCTTGCCGGGCGCCATGCGCCGCTTCGGCGGAAGGAGGGCGAGCTGTGCGCCGCGCACGGCGGCCTCGCCGTAGGAACGGGTGCGGGAGCCCATCGCCCCTGCGGGATCGAGGGCTGCCTCCAGGGTGTCGGCGCCGTAGGAGAGGCAGGCGTCGGGGCCTTTGAGCTCGTCCTCGCCGCCGACGGCGATGGGGCCGTGGCCTGCGAGGCGGGCGAGCGCCACCGCGCGCAGGAGCACGATGCCGGTGGTGTCGCGGGAGGCCTTGAGGAAGAGCGGGCGGCGGGGGCCGGCGAGGAGCGCCTGCACGAAGCGCTCGTCGATCTGCGACGGCACCTCCCAGCTCTCGCGGACCGGCAGCGAGCCGGTGCCTTCGCTGGCGAGCTGGAGCGCGCCGGGGATCCGGGCTGCGGTGACCAGGGAGAAGCCCGCCTGGGCGAGGCGCGCGGCGGCGCCGTCGGGGCCGATGCCGGCACCTGCTGCCAGCGCGTGGAGCGAGGCCTCGTCGATGCGGGCGGTGGCGCCGGGGAGCTGTGCGAGCAGGCGGCGGACCACCTCGCAGGCCTGGTCGAGGGCGCCCGTGGTGCAGGGGGCGGTGGCGGCGAGATCAATCACCTCGGCCTCCGCTGCGGCGCGATGGGCGAGGGCCTTCTCCACCGTCTCCGCCACGTCGGCGCCGAGACGCACGGGGAGCAGGCCGACCACGGCCGCTTCCTTCGGCGCCACCGCGGCCACCAGCGTGCCGAGCACCGGCAGCGGCCCGTGGGCGAGGGCGAGGAGATCGGCGGCGTCGCGGCCGCCGGCGAGCACGCGGTGGGCGAGCTCCTCCATCCCCGCGGAGTGCGCGCGCAGGCGCACGGCAAAGGGCAACGTCACTCTTTCTCTCCACGCACCGCGCGGAGCGGTGAGGGTTCGGAGCCCCAGCGGGTCATCAGCTCGTTGTCCAGACCGATGCGGTCGAGGATGCGCGAGACCACCGTGTCGAGGAGCTCGTCCATGTCTTTCGGCTGCGAGTAGAACGAGGGTGCAGCCGGCATCACGATCGCGCCCGCCTCCGCCGCCTGCACCGCTGCACGCAGATGCACGAGGGAGAGCGGCGTCTCGCGCACGCAGAGGAGCAGGCGGCCCTGCTCTTTCAGGATCACTTCCGCTGCGCGGCCGAGCAGATCGTCCGAGACGCCCTGGGCGATCCGGGCCATCCCGGAGGCCGAGCACGGCACCACCACCATCGAGCGGAAGCCGGCGGAGCCCGAGGCGAAGGGCGCCGAGTAGTCCTTGTGGTTGTAGACCGGGAAGCCGTAGCTCTTCGGATCCGTGCCCACCTCGTGGGCCCAGACCTGCCTGCCGTTCACGCTGAAGGTGATCGCGGGCTCGACGTCGTCGCGGGTGGCGAGGTGCTCGAGGAGCCGCTTCGCGTAGGGCGCGCCCGAGGCGCCGCCGATGCCGACGACGAGCTTGAGCTTCTTCACGACCGGGTCCCCCGGAGCACCGAAGCGACGCCGAAGAAGAGGTCGTAGCCGCGCACGTCGGTGTAGCCGTTCTCGCGCAGCAGCTCCTGCGCCTCGGCCAGCGAGAAGAAGCGCTCCATCGAGTCGGCGAGGTATTGGTAGGCGCCCTTGTCGCCCGAGATCGCGGCGCCGACGGTGGGGAGCACCTGGCGGTTGTAGACGTTGTGGAAGAACTTCGTCACCGCGCGCTCGGGCCGGAAGAACTCGAGCACCACGAAGACGCCGCCGGGCTTCAAGCAGCGGCGCACCTCGCGGAAGCAGCCGGCGAGGTCCGAGACGTTGCGCACGCCGAAGCCGCAGACCGCCGCGTCGAAGGACTCGTCCTTGAACGGCAGGTTCATCGCGTCGGCGCCGGTGAGGCCCGCGGTCGGGAGCTTGTGCTGGCCGCGGCGGAGCATCTCCACCGCGAAGTCCGCGCAGATCACCTGCGCGCCCGGATGTTCCTTCTGCACCGCGACGCCGAGATCGAGCGTGCCCGCGCAGAGGTCGAGGACGCGCGCCGACGGATCCGGGAGCTCGCGGGCCACGATGGTGCGCCAGAAGTTGTCCACGCCGGCGGAGAGCAGGTGGTTCAGCGTGTCGTAGGTGGGCGCGATCCGGTCGAACATCGAGCGCACGCTCGAGCCGTCGTGCCCCTGCGCCTGCGGGCCGTGGCGGGTCGGCGCTGCGTTCACTTCCGGCTCCCGAGAACGATGCCGAGCTGCGGCCAGATCTCGTCCACCTTCTTCTTCGTGGCCTCGTCCATCCGCGCCACGTCCGGCCAGCCGCGGGTGTAGCCCTCTTCCGGCCACTTCGTCGTCGCGTCGATGCCGAGCTTGGTCGAGTAGTTCGCCTGGTTCGGCGCGTGATCGAGGGCGTCGGTCACGCCTTCCGAGAAGACGATGTCCCGCTTGGGATCGATGTTCGCGAAGACGCGCCAGGCGACCTCTTTGAGGTCGTGCACGTTCACGTCCGGATCCACCGCGATGATGCACTTGGTGAAGACCATCTGCCCGGTGCCCCAGATCGAGTGGAAGAGCTTCCGGGCGTGGAAGGGATAGTCCTTCTTGATCGAGATGATGGCGAGGTTGTGGAACGCCGCCTCCACCGGGAGGTTGTAGTCGACGACCTCGGGGTGGACCATCTGCAGCATCGGCAGGAAGATCCGCTCGGTGGCCTTGCCGAGGAACTCGTCCTCCATCGGCGGCGGGCCGACGATGGTCGAGGGGTAGATAGGGTTGCGGCGCCGCGTAATCGCCGTGACGTGGAAAACGGGATAGGGATCCGCCGGCGAGTAGTAGCCGGTGTGATCGCCGAAGGGGCCCTCGATCCGCATCGGCTCCTCGGGATCGACGTAGCCCTCGAGGATGAAGTCCGCGTCAGCGGGGACCATGAGATCCACCGTCTTCGCCTTCACCAGGCGGACCGACTTCTTGCGGAGGAAGCCCGCGAGGAGGAACTCGTCGAGGTTGTCCGGCAGCGGCGCGGTGGCGCAGTAGGTGATCGCGGGATCGCCGCCGAGGGCGACCGCCACCTCCACCTTCTTGCCCAGCTCCTTCGCCTTGCGCATGTGGCGCTGGCCCGTCTTGTGGGCCTGCCAGTGCATGCCGGTGGTCTTCTCGTCGTAGACCTGCATGCGGTACATGCCGACGTTACGGATGCCGGTTTCGGGGTCCTTCGTGATCACGACGGGCAGCGTGATGAAGGGGCCGCCGTCCTTCGGCCAGCAGAACTGCACCGGCAGCTGCGAGAGGTCGACGTCGTCGCCCGTCTGCACCACTTCCTGGCAGGGGCCGTCGTCCACCGTCTTCGGCGTGTACGAGCCCAGGGCCGCGAGCTTCGGGAGCATCTTCAGCTTGTCCCAGAAGGAGCCCGGCGGCTGCATCTTCAGCAGCGAGTGGATCTCCTTGCCGTGCTCCTCGAAGTCCTCCACGCCCAGGGCCCAGCTCATCCGCTGGTGCGAGCCGAAGTGGTTGGTGAGGAGCGGGAAGGGAGAGCCCTTCACCTTCTCGAAGAGGAGCGCCGGGCCGCCGGCCTTCACCACACGATCGACGATCTCCGTCATCTCGAGATGGGGATCGACCTCGTGCTTGATGCGGAGGAGCTGCTTGCGCTCCTCGAGGAAGGCGACGAAGGCTGCGGTCGATTCGAAGGCCATTAGCGCACCCGGGCGGCGAGCCCCATCGCCACTTCGACGAGGGTCTGCCGGAAGGCGTTGTCGGGGATCGTGGAGAGCGCGGCGATGCCCGCTTCCGCCTCGGCGGCAGCCTCGGCGCGGACCTGCTGCACCGCCCCGCTCTCGCGGACCTTGGCGGCGATGCGGGCGGCGACGTCCGAGGTGAGCGGGCGGTCCTCGGCGAGGGCCTGCGAGAGCTCCTGGCGGATCTCCGGGAAGGCGTCGAGGGTGCGGAGGACCGGGAGGGTCATGTTCCCCTCGCGGAGGTCCTGGAGGAGGTCCTTGCCGAACTGGTCCGCGTCCGCGTCGAAGTCGAGGGCGTCGTCGGAGAGCTGGAAGGCAATGCCGACGTGCCAGCCGTACTCGCCCATGGCGTCCGCCATGCGGGAGGAGCCGCCGCCAGCGCGGCAGCCGGAGCGGGCGGCCCAGCGGAAGAGCGAGGCCGTCTTGCCCTCGCAGACGCGGCGGTACTCGGCCTCGGTGGCGTTCGAGGAGCCGCGGAGCGAGAGCTGGAGGGCTTCGCCGGCGACCAGCTCGCGGAGGACCGCGATCAGCTCCTCGAGGGCGCCGGGCACCCCTGCCCCACAGGCGAGGTCCAGGGCGCGGGTGAGGAGGAAGTCGCCGGAGAGGACGCTGACGCCGTTGTTCCAGATGCGGCGAGAGGTGGGCCGGCCGCGGCGGACGTCGCCCTCGTCGATGACGTCGTCGTGCAGGAGCGTCGCCGCGTGGGCCAGCTCCGCGGCTGCGGCCAGGGCGATCCCGCCGGAGCCGCCAGCAGCCCGGGCCGACAGGAGCGTCAGCATCGCGCGGATACGCTTGCCCCCGGCCACCAGGAGGTGCTCGGCGGCGGCCCCCAGCTCCGGCGGCGCGCCTGCGCAGAGGCGCGGCAGGGCCGCCTCGAGCCGGATCAGCTCGTCCGTGAGCATCCGGGCTGCTTCCAGGTGCGCCCCAGCCCGCGGCACGCCCTTCAACTCCACCACCTTCGCGAGATTCGCGTCGGTGGCCCCCACGACCGCGGCCGCGCTGTCCATCGGCGCCTCCACTCCGAGCTTTCAAAAAGTTTTGAAGGCTCTAGTAGCGGGGAGGGGCGGGGGCGTCAAGCGCAGCGCTCCCAAGGAGCCGCCCCGCGCACTGGAGGGACGCGCACCCGGACGAACACTCTATTTGACGTGCAAGTGATGGTCTTCCCGCTGCGGCAACTTCGGCACCAGCACGCATGGTCTTTCGCGGGGCAGTATCTCAAGTAAACTGCCCTCATGGCGCGTTCCAGACAGGTTAAACGAACTCGTCCTGCTCCGCAGGTACTCCGGCGGCTTCTCACGGCACTCAGAGGCGGGTCGCTCCGCGTGCTGAGAGAGGTCTGGAGTCCACCGACACTCGTCTCCTTCGCCACGTTGGTCGCAATAATACCGACCACTGCACGTGAATGCAGAGAGATGCGAGCATCACCGCTCGAGGTGCAAAGCGCGCTGGAACGGGAGCTGTCCGAGCTTGAGGCGGGGCTAGCGGGTGCGACGCTTCCGAGCTGGCGGCACCTCCAGAGCTGGGCCAGGGAGAAGGAAGCGGCGCTCCGAATGATCGCAATGAGCCGCGAACACGGCTCCCTTATCTCCGACCGCCCTCCCGCAGCGCTCCTGCCTGTGGCAGCAACAACTGACAAACTGCTCGGCGACACCCTAGAGCAACAGGTCGGAGCTTCACGCGCATGCCACTCGCATTTAGCCCTTTTTTCAAGAGCGGGTAGGTTCTTGTCCGAAGAACTGATAACTGGGCGGCAACTTGAACAGTCTATTCGTCCCTCGCTGCGCCTTTTCGTCGCAGATTCATTCCTACCCTGCTTGATCGCAGCAGAGAACAGCCGAGCGATCCGCGCAGTGCTTGCGGCAAAGTACTTCTACGCACAGGCTTCCGACTCGACGGTCGAGAAGTATCTCCGCAAGAGATGGCCCGACGTGGCCACCCTAGCGGAGAAACTGCGGGTCGACCTGAACTACCGGGTCATCGACGGCCACAATCGAGCCACCGCCTCCACCTTCACTTCCGAAGAGAACCGCGACAAGTTTATCTTCCCTGGGGAGGGCTGCAACGGCAGCATCGGTCACGTCCATGCATCCGCCAACCCGAATATGACAACGGGCTTGCTGACGTTAACGTTCACACCGGGCAGCCCAATGGCGCTTCCCCGTCGCGGCCCGTGCTGGAGCTGGTCATCAACGGACGGAGACAGGTCCTTCAGGCTGTCGTTTACCGGAAATGACGGTATCACATTCGAGCTCATCCACCCGCTGACCGGTCCGGTCATCGCGTTCCTCGACGGCACAGCCATCCCTTGGCCCTCCGACGAGACACGAACAATACAGGCGAAGTGGGACTACACAAACGGTGGCTACCCGGATGCGTTGCGCCTGCAGGTCGGCGAGTTGCAAGCCCGGGGACTCTCGCTCGCATCCGATGAGCGCTACTCCCTCCATTACTAGCGTGACTGGTCACAGTGTCCAGGCCGAAGTGGCGTTGCTGCAACCGACCCGTCGGCGCTATTCACCATAGCGGTGGGGGCGTCGGTGTTCCAGCGTTGTGGCAGCAACCGGATGGACGTTCTCGATTCATCGATCACGTCAAGAGTGCGCAGGGCAAATGCCCGTCCCGTTCACACACGCTCAGACAAGCGATACCTACCGGGCAAGCTGCGCCGGACACCTAGTCACAGCAAGGCAAGAAATCGCGCCCCAGCAGACAACCTCATGCCGGCCGAGCTCGCAACTCGACATGTGAGGGAGGCAGGATGCGAGGGAGCGGGGCGCTGCCTAGAATCCGGGCGGCGTCAACGACAACGCACCCAACCTTTGGGTCAAAATACCGAATCAAGCCAGTTGCACACGTCCCAGACTGGCTCACTCCGAAAGTCATGCAGAAGTCTCCGGCTTGAGTAGCAACGCAATGGGCGTAAGCGAGTCCTGGAGCTCGCTCGGTGCACTGCGGAGGCGCAGCTCATACGCGGCGATCGCACCAGCGGGGAAAGCCGCTCCGAGCTGACGGGCGGCAACAAACACCCCAAGGTCAAGTTGGTTCGGACCAAACTCCAAGCTGCGCTCCACAAGAATGGAACAGAGTCTGCGTTTGAAATTCTCGTCGGCCTTGGCCGCAAGCAAGGCGAGTGCGCTTCCCACAAGCCGGTAATACACCGATGCCCTAGTGACCTGCTGAATGTTTGCCACTATCGAAGGGGTGATCTGACTATCTGTCCGCGTGGTATCGAGCCGCAAGTCGACGTTTGCTTGCCCCTGCCGGATGGCGGCCGTTAGCTGCTCGTTGAGCGCGGCACGCTCAACCGCAGCAGCTACCTCAGCTGAACAACCAACAGCATGCGCAAACCGAAGCGAAGACACCGCCCAATTATGCACAACGGCATGGCTAGGCTCGGTGTGGACAGGAAGTGCAAACACCCTGAACATGAGCGGTCTCTGGACAGCATTGTCCCACAGACCCACAAGATCGGCACCCAGCTGAGCGCCCCATTTCTCTAGCTCCCCGGACGCGAGGTAGCGACCAATCGATTCCCAGTGCTCCGAGAGCCACAGCAGCACCCTGAACCCATGGGGAAACGATAGAGAAGTGTCTTGGTTAGATACCGACTGCACGAGCGAGCTGAAGGCTCCCAGGGCTGCAACGAGGCCTTCCCTACCTACAGCGGCAGGGGCGATAAGCAGCGCCAAGATGTTATTGACAAGATCGCTAGAGTTAAGATGCGCAAGGCGATTCCGTGCCTCAACGATAGGCTGTTGAAGCACCTGGAGCACGGCAGGCTGCTTGAATGCCTCCGGTTTGAAACCAGCTAAGAGGTAGAAGACATCGCTCGCCCGTGAGCTGTTCGCCGCACCGATACGCACGACCTGAGTGAGCGTTCTCTCCTCTAGCCCCCTGCGCTCAAGCGCTTCACGCATTCGAGGGTCACAGAGCAAGCTCAGTGCGCTTCGTTCTACCGGGGGCGTCCTATCGCTAGGCACAGTATCCTCGAGTAGTCGTAGCACTTCTTCCGACAACCCTTCTCGCTGCTCAAGCTGGAGAACGTCGACATACCCTGTTGCGACCGCAATCGCCTTGCTCCGATTCGTCCAGAACCCCGTGTCCCTTAGCCGACTAACAACAGCATCCATCACCGCAGGACCCGCGTCCGCCCGCCCCTCGGGTCTCACTTCTGCCATCATGCCAAGCGCGTCTAAGGCGACGCCACCAAGGTTGTCGCTATCAACAAGTTCGGCGGAGAACTCCTCCGCAACCCTTGCAACAAACCGCCACATCCTGGCCACCAGCGAAGCAGCCCCCGGAGGAAGCATCCCGACCCAAGCGGCGGCCATCTCAACGGCTACTCGGAGCCGCTCTTGACGGGCACCTGCGTGCGTTGAAGTCCGCTCCTCGACCATAGACCAGAGCGATTCGTCGACATACTCCTCGACGAAACGGCGATCGAAGTTGAGCTTCGTAAGTCGGTTCGATCTGCCGCTCTCGATCAGAAGCCGCACAGCCAGCTCAAAGGCGTCCCTTGATGGCCGCGTGGTCTGACTGGCAAAAAGGCTTTCAGCGTAGAGAGCTTTTGTGCGGCGAGCTTGCGTCCCGAGTCCTGCCTGTACCTGCCGCCTGAGTACGGCCCAAAACCGGCGATGAGCGTCATCGAACCGCCCTGCTGATGAATCGACTAGCGCGGCCTCAATGCCGGCTGCAGAGTACAGTCCGGGGGCCCAATACACACTAGGCCTTCGGTCGCTCCAGCGAAACGCATCGACCTTAGCTCCATAGTAGGCAGCCTCAACGCTACTATTGACTGTGGCTAACCCTCCCTCCGCCAGCGGCAGTGCGACATGAGCTGCGAGACGATCCTGTGCCTCGCGGTTTCCACAGCGCATGCCGGCCGCCGATGCGAGAGACATGGCGCATGACTCACTCCACTGCCTCCTCGCCAACCATAGGGCGTTTGGCCCAGGCTGCCAGCGTTGGAAGATTTGCATCGCCAACTGATAACCATGCTCTGCCCGGCGCCAGTCGTCCGCGTCGGCAACCAAGTCACCAAAGTGTTTAATTGCGACTCCGCGAAGCGGCAGGTCCAGGGAAGACAGGCTGGACTCAACCTGCGCCCAATACCCCTCGACGGGCGCCCCGCGGTTCTCGATGGCAAGCTCCGCGGCATTGGTCAATGCGGAGAGTCGCCCCAGCACCCCTCCTGCTTGGAACGGCCCTGTCTCCAGAAAATCGTTCAGGCTACTGAGGTCATGCTCCGCGAATTGTGCAACATCCGCGAGGTTTACATTCTGTCCCGCCACTTGGACGCTGACGTCAAGATGGTGCGCCTGATCCGATTTCCACAAGAGCGTTCGAAACAGCATTGCAAGCTGTGCACTCCCGCTGGGCCCTCGTTCCGTGGGTCGGATCACAATACCGTCAAGCCCTGCAGGACCGTCGAGCTCAACTAGCTCAAACATATCCTCGAGCTTATATTGACCGCTATCGACATCGCGAAGAACTGCATGGAGGAATGAGGCTATGAGCTTGGGTGGCAAGTGATGATTCAGGGCGAGCCACGTCAACCAATCGCGCTCGAGCCCTAGCTCGAGGGAAACTGCCTTATCCACTAGCGACCTCCCGGATGATAACTGAATCGCCTAGTTCAGAAGCAGCGACGTCGAAAGCGATCGCCCCCGTCACGGCGTGCTGCTGAGAGGCTGCCCATCCGCTCACAAAGCGGGGAATGCGGTGAAGCGTCAATCCAATCAGCCGCGTAGAGCCCGAGCGCTCACCAATTGTCCGCAAAGTCGTAAGTGAGCCGAGCACATTCCAGCCCAGTCGTGGGGCCGGCTTCGGGAGTTGCAGCATTCTGATCGCATCTGCCGGGATCCAATCAGACTCCTCGTAGGCATGCTCCTCGCATAAACTGGCGTGGGATCTGTCATCCGGATGAGCGTAGACAAGCGTCTCGAAATGTTCAGAGTCGAGCATGACCGGGTTCATCCACGGCACCCAGATACCGGATGCGCCCCCTGGCTTACCCTTAGCGTCGGTTGCGTAGTTTGCAAGCAGAATGGCGCTGCGCGTATGCCTAAACCCCTGCGCTCCCTCCGCGGCAATCCGAAGGGTGTCGAGAAACTCCCGCTTCCATCGATAGCGACCCCTCCCAGCCCCAGGTCGGGTAGTCGGGGAAAGCGGGGTGAACGCGGCAATTGAGACGACGTCGACCTGTTCAGGACGAGGAGATTCCTCTTCTGTGCCCTCAAGATCGGCCTCGAAAGCATACATTGGCGCGGGGAGGCCGTCGTCGCGCTGCTGGTTCTGCAGGGCATCGCTACACAAGAGTGGCTGTATTGTCAGAGGTGGGAGTCGGCCGTCGGTCGGCCGCAGAAGCACAGCGGACAGGAGCGATGCCTCCTTCATGTTGCGCTCCGCAGCGACGTTGTGCTCGTAACGCGACCTAAGCAATTTGGGATGGAGGCACAGGCGAAGGTACCCCTCGGCATCCCATGAGAATATTGCGCCAACGTTGTAGAAGCCGCCTGCTGCCTCAGTTGAGAGCCAATCGCTGAAAGCATCCAAGTCGCTTGAGCGGAGGAACCGGAGCCCGCGTATCCGGTGCAAGGCATCAAGAAGTTGGGCGTGGCCTATTAAATGCGTTCTCGTGGCGTCGTCAGCCCGCAAGCCGACGTGGATGCAGCCGCACGTCTTGGGTAGTGAGTCGAGCTGCGCAAGAAAATCCAGGAAGCTCTCCAGTGGCAGAAATGCTTCCGGGAACGTCACCAGGTCGAACGGTTCCGGTGGCGCTGGCAGTACGGCAAGTGGCGCGTACGCTTCAGCCACAGTAACCTTGGGCACGCCCCAAAGATGCTGTAGGATTTCGCCGAATAGAGCGGTTGCTTGCTCTGCCGGATAGCGCGGAGGCTCCACCAGGTAAGCGCGGAACTGATGCGTTGCGCGAGAGATCGTCCAAGCATGAAAATTTCGGCGATAGCAGCGACTCATGTCGGTAGGCCTGTCCAGCGCTGTCCTTAAACTGGCACCAGCTGCTAGCGTTAGCAGCTACAAGTAATCTTGTCACGCGGGTAAGCAATTGGGTTCCAGCAGTAGCCAGGGAGAAGCCTGCTCGTGGCGACCTCTTCGAGCGGGGCGCTGCTCCGCCTGATGACGGCTTGAAAGCCCGTGCACTTGTGCAGAAACACTATCCCCGCTGGGAGTGGCTTGTGTTGAGCTACCGCAGCCGCGCAACGTAGCCGGCGGCCGAGCTTGCAGCGGCAGCGATGGCACCTCGGCCGCCTCGCACCTCGACTACTAGGGGGTGCGGCCGGCGTACGTCCTGCCCGGCTGTAGGAGCGCGCAATCGTTCTGCCGCCACCTCCGCATTCTGCCAAGCCCTGGGCTCCTGCAGCAACCTAATGGGGAGCGAATGCCATTCAAGCCAAGCCGCATACGAAGTAGGGGCCTGCCAGCCCTACTGTTCGTGCTCTTTCCTGCGTGTCAGTTGGTCGCCGATGCGTGGTTCCTGGTGGCGGGACCCGGTGGGTGGGGGGAAGGATCGCGGAGGATTAGTTGGCTCGAGGACCGCGTGAGGAATCGGCTCTACGAGCTGCCCGCCTGCAGCGGCGCCGGAGCGCTGTGGGGAGCCGCCGAGCTCGGACGGTACGGCGGCGACGAGCCTCGACCGGTGCGTCGAGGAGCATGGGTGCTCGACGGCGGGCTGGGAGTGCGGCTGCTTCTTTGAGCGGATGGAGAACGGGATGGCGTGCCCCGGCCGGCTCGATGATTCGCCGTTTGCGGTGCCTACGGTGCCGCTCCCTGTTCGCATCGGATGCGGCCATTGATGCCGCTTCTGCTTGCCGTGGCCTCTAGCATTTTCGGGGCCCGGCGGCGCAGGCGCGTGGCGCGCCGGCGCCCGAGGTGCCGCTCCGCAGCAGCTGAGAGGCTGTGAAAAAATCCCGGCGCGGGATCGACCGACGATCCCGGCGCCGGTACGCTGCACGGCATGAAGAAGCGCTCGCAGCCCACGCTCTTT